>JAJFFA010000343.1 GCA_021776885.1 Planctomycetota bacterium | reverse complement strand
TCACGGACCGACGTCGGTGCGTCGTGAATTCTGGACAATCGAGCCAGGCTCGTTTTGCCGGTAGATCGAGCCTGGCTCCGTATTCTGGCTTGGCTCCGTATTCGCGTGACTAGCGCCAGTTCAGGGCGATCAGGGCCGAGTGGGAGCGTACGAAGAGCTGGTCGCCGGCCAGGGCCAGGTGGGCCCAGGTCTCCTCGTCGGTCACGCGGGCTTCGTCCAGGACCTCGTACTCGCTCGTGTTGGCCGCGATCAGGTAGAGCCGGCCCGACTGGCTGAGAGCCAGAATGCGATCCCCCCGTGCGACCAGCGACCAGTACTCGTCCCCCGTGGGCGGGGAAGTCCAGCGCTCTTCACCGCTCTCGACGTCCAGGCAGGTGAAGCGGTTGCTGCGGGTGAAGAAGTACACGTGGCCTTCGATCAAGACAGGCGAGGTCATGTATCCCTGAACGCCGGCGTCCCACGTCCGCTGGGCTGCGAAACCTTACGCATCCGCGCGAACCTCGATGCGCTGGGCGCGGCCTCCGTACGCCGCCGTGAAGATCCCGTCCTCCACGACGAGCGGCGTGAGGATGTTCATCCCGCGGAAGCTCTTCACGGGCAGCGACCAGAGCTCGCCGCCGCTGTCCGGGTCCACGCCCACCAGGTTCTCGCGCGTCTGGACCACGAGCTGCTGCCGGCCGGCGAGCTCGGCGAGGATCGGGGACGAGAACGGGCTGTGCATGCCCGGGGCCTCGTCCAGGCTGCGCCAGACGATCTCTCCCGTGCGCTTGTCGAGCTTCAGGAAGGACTTGCCCGCCTGGACGTACACGTGGTCGCCCTGCAACAGTGGCGAGGACACGAAGCCGAAGTCCGGGTTCTCGGTTCCGAGCTGCTCGACGAAGTCCACGCTCCAGCGCCGCTGGCCCGTCTCGACGTCGAGGCTGACGAGGGTGTCCCGCATGCCCGCCACGAACAGCGACTCCCCGTCGCAGGCCGGCGTCGAGCGGATCCACGAGCCGTTGCGCGCGGCGAAGAAGGGGACCTTCATGGCCCCCGACCAGCCCGAGTCCCAGAGGGCTTCGCCCGTCGCGCAGTCGAAGGCCTGGACGCGCTCCTCGCGCTCCTCGAGGGTGGCGGTCGTGAACACACGCCCTGCCGCGATGATCGGGCCCGAGTAGCTCGGCCCCAGGCCGTCGACGCGCCAGCTCTGCTCGAGCCGCTCGAGGTGGTCGGGCCAGGCGGGACCGCTGACCTGGCCGTCCCGCTGCGGGCCGCGCCACTGGGGCCACTCCCGGGCCGTGGCGTCGCCGCCGGATGTGGAGAACAGGGAGAGCGAGAGCAGGGCGAGGGTCGGAATCAATGGGGAGCCTTTCCTGCAGGGCTTCGCTCGATTCGAGAGCCTGGACGCACGCCGTCCCGGAATTCGCCCGGCTGAGCGCTCTCGAACCTCCGCGGGGAGAGGATCAGCGCTAGGCTGATGCTGATCTCCGCTTCTCCGTGAAGGAACAGCTCTCCAGACCATGCGCATCCAACCCCGCTCTCGCCGCTCGTCGTGTGGCGCTCTCTCCGCGTTCCGCGGCTCGCTGCTGAGCCTTCTTGCAGTCCTCGCGCTGGTGCCGCTGGCCGAGGCGCAACAGGCCGGCAAGACGGGGCAGATCGACCTGCTCTACATCCGCGGGGAGTGGAGCGACCGGGCCATGGCGCTGACGGACAGCGAGTGGCAGTCCCGGTTGGATGGCATCCACACCTTCGCCGAGGACTACTGGGTCTTCCACAGCGCCGGCGTCATCACCGGCTTCGCGAGCACGCTGACCGCGCGCCTGCAGCTGGCCGGGCCGGCGCCCACGGTCGCCGACCCCGCGGATCCCCAGGACGTGCGCAGCGAGATGATCGCCCTGGCCCAGGCGGCCGGCTTCGTCCTGGGGGACTTCGACCACGTGGTCCTCAGCTATCCCTCGGTCCCTCACACCTTCTCCTTCGGCGGACTGGGTACACCGGGCACCGTCTGGATGCCCGGGTCTGACCCCTGGGGCCCCGGCTTCGTGCACGAGATGGGCCACGCCTTCGGCGTGGGACACGCGAGCCACTGGGAGGGCGGGGCCTCGATCCTGCCCGGGGTCCACCGCGAGGGTCGCGACGGCCTCTTCATGATGGGCAGCGAAGGCAACGGCATCATCGGCGGACGCTCGACGATCAACATGCCGATGCGCTACCGCATGGGGCACGTCGCCCCCGGGAACGTCGAGCTCGCGAACACCTCGGGGGTGGTCCGGCTCTACGAGTTCGAGCTGCCCGCTCCGCCCCAGGGCAAGCTGACGGCTGTGCGCGTTCCCGTGGGCGGCAGCGTCCCGGGGGACTGGTGGATCAGCTTCGCGCCGACCATGGTCGAGCGCTGGGCCAACTTCGACTCGGCCGGCTTCGGCCAGGGTGTGATCGTGCAGCAGCTCACCGGCTCCATCACCCGCAGCCTCGACTTCACGCCCCAGTCCCAGGGGGGCATCGGGACCAACGAGGAGGACTACATCGACTCCCGTGACGGAGCACTCCAGATCGGGAGCGACTTCACCTTCCCCGGAACCGAGGTGACGATCGAGCCCCTGCAGACGGGCACGACGGACGGTCTGAGGTGGATCGAGGTCGACATCGATCTCGGCCCCGACTCCGGTCCGCTGCTCCTGCACGAGGAGTTCGACCACTACGCCGCGGGCGACATCGACGGCCAGCCGGGCCAGGGCCTGGGCCTGACCGGCCAGGTCTGGAGCCAGTCGCAGGGGAGCGGAAGCTTCAACCTCGTGCCCGGCCTCTCCGGGGCGCACGCCGTGGCCCTGAGTTCGAACGGAGAGCGGGGCGACCTGCGCATCCCGCACGAGGTGGGTTTCTGGGGGCTGGGCAAGCTCTGGTTCAGCTGCCTCTACAACGAATCGAACACCGTCGGACACTTCTGGGCCAACGGGTCGTCCGCCTTCGCCGCAGCCGTCGGCCACCCCTGGCACACGCGCACCTGGGCCGTCAACAACACCACCTCGCCGGGCTTCCTGGGCTTCGGCCTCGGGGAGACCCATCGCCTGGTCGCGCTCTTCGACTGGGACAGGGGCAGCACGACCCTCTGGATCGATCCGCTGAACCTGCCGGTCTCGGATCCTGCGCACCCGAACTTCGCTCCGGCGGCGCACAAGCAGGAGGTGCCGCCCGCGAGCAACCGCTGGATCTTCCTTTCCTTCGAGGCGGGCTCCGAGGGGACCGTGGACGACATCCGGATCGGCACGACCTTCGACAGCGTGGTGGAGGACGTCAGCGGGCCCGTCGGTGACGCCTACTGCAGCGCCGCCCCGAACTCGGTCTCGCCCACGGGCGCGCTGATCGCGGGCTCCGGCAGCGCGAGCCTCGGCGCCGCGCAACTGACCCTGGTGACGAGCGACGTGCCCCCCGGAAACTCCGGCCTCTACTTCTTCGGTAGCAACCCGGTGATGGCGCCCTTCGGCGACGGCTTCCGCTGCGTGGGCGGCGCGATCCTGCGCCTGCCGCTGATCGCGGCCGACAGCGCCGGGAGCGCGACCTACGACCTCAGCTTCGCGGCCTTCCCCGAGACCCGCATCGACCCGGGATCGGTCTGGAACTTCCAGCTCTGGTACCGCGACCCAGCCGCCGGGATGAGCGGCTTCAACCTGTCGAACGCGCTCGAGATCCAGTTCACGCCCTAAGGGCCCAGGCAGCCCGGAAACCGGGCCCGGGCTCGGGCAGGCATGGGACAATTCGGGACTGGGTGAATCCTGCCCGCTGCGCCGCGACCCTCGGCTGATCCCCGGGCGTTGGGCGCCCGGGCTCCACTCCGCCCCAGACCGGTTCAGCTCATGAAGTGCCTCTCGCTCCTCGCTCTGTGCGCCCTCGTTTCACCGGCCTCGGCCAGCATCGTGAACGTCCCCGGGGACTACGCGACGATTCAGGAGGCCATCCAGGCCGCGCTGCCCGGCGACGAGATCGTGGTGGCGCCCGGCGTCTATCCCGAGGCCCTGGACCTCCTGGGCAAGGATCTCCGGCTGCGCTCGAGGGCCGGGCGCGAGGTGACGATCGTCGATGGAGCCGGCCTGAACGCCAGCCTGCTGCGCGTGGCCAGTGGCGAGACCCTGGCCGCGACCGTCGAAGGCTTCAGCTTCCGGAACGGCAGGGGCGAGGTCCATCCGACCTGCGCGGGGGCGGGGCCGATCGGCGGGGCCATCTATCTCGGCAGCGCGAGCGCCCTGACCCTGCGCGACTGTGTCCTCGAGCAGAACGGCGTCGGCACCGTGATCGCGGGCGCGGGCATCTACGTGGCCAATGGCACCCTGGTGGTCGAGGGCTGCCACTTCGCCGGCAACGGCGTCCACGACCAGGGCTCGGGGGGCGCCATCGGCTCGTGCGCCACGAACTCCGCGCGCTCGATCTCGATCTCGGACAGCTCGTTCGTCGGCAACGGGGCCGGCTTCGGCGGCGCGGCGAACCTCTCGGGCTTCGGTTCGGCGTCGGTCGAGCGCTGCACCTTCGAGGCCAACACGGCCTCCCACGGCGGGGCCCTGAGGCTCAACCCGCCGGCCCCGTTCGGGTGGTCCTGGACGGTGCTGGACTCGTCGTTCGTCGGGAACGTGTCGGCCTTCGGAGGCGGAATCAACGCCCATTCCTCGGGCGGGCAAGCCGACCAGCCCGCGCTGCTGCGCATCGAGGACTGTGACTTCTTCGACAACAGCTCGGGCTTCGGCGGAGGTCTGCTGGCCGTCGCCGGTGCCTCCCAGGGGCAGGCCTCCTTCGCCGAGATGTACGTGCGCCGCTGTACGTTCCAGGGCAACGAGGCCAGCGATTGCTGCAACTCCGGGAACTTCATGACGGAGTGCTACGGCGACGGGGTGTCGAGCGGGCGCTACTGGGGCGGAGCCGCCGACCTGCGCACGATCTACGGGGGCCTGATCGAGGTCAGCGAGAGCCTCTTCCACGACAACCGGGCCACCCTGGCCGGCGGCCTGCACCTGTCCACCTGCGGGGGCGGGAGCGTGCGCCTCTTGAACTCGACGGTCGCCGGCAACGGGACGAGCGGGGTCCACGTGCGCGAGGGCGAGGCCCAGTCGCTACAGGTCACGGGCAACGTCACGATCGCCAACTCGATCGTCAGCGGGAACGGCCTGGCGGACGCGGACCAGATCCTGGCCGACATCGATGTGTCGCCGTCGATCTCCTTCGAGACGCGCTACACCCTCGTCCAGGGCGACTACCCCGGACCCGGGAACATCGACGGGGACCCCCTGTTCCAGGATCCCGAAGTCGGTGTGTTCTGCCCGAGCTCGGGGTCGCCGGCCATCGACGCGGGGGACAACGGCGCGGTGGCGCTCGGCGTCGCCATCGACCTCCAGGGCGCCAACCGCTTCGAGGATGACCCCAACACGATCGACACCGGCGTGGGCCCGGCACCCGTCGTCGACATGGGCGCGAGCGAGTTCCAGGGCGGCGCCTGCCTGCTGGGGACGGCCTACTGCGACCCCGCGCTGCCCAACACCCTGGGCCTCTCCGGCAGCCTGGGCGCGACGGGGTCGGGGGCGCCGGTCTCCTCCCTGCGGCTGCAGGCCGCCGACCTGCCCGCGAACCGCGCCAGCATGTTCATCGTCTCGCGCATCCAGGGCATGTCGCTGCCCATGGGCAGCGCCGGACGCCTGTGCCTGGCCGCACCGATCGGGCGCTTCAACCGCTCGGGCGAGATCGCCCTCACCAGCGCATCCGGCGAGCGCGAGCTCCTGGTGGACACCGGGTTCCTGCCCTCGGCCGTGGGCAGTGTGCAGCGCGGCGACACCCTGAACTTCCAGCTCTGGCATCGGGACGCCATGGGCAGCAGCAACTTCACCAGCGGGCTCTCGATCCAGTTCGAGTGAGCCCCGGGCGCGCTCGGGCCCTCGCTCGCCCAGTGCAGCCTCAGCGCTCGATGAACAGGCGCCGCAGGAGGAGGTCCCCGCGCGTTCCCTTCTGCATCACGCCGCGGTGGTTGTTGAAGTACAGGAAGCGTCCGTCCGCAGCGGCGGCGATCCCGTTCGGGTAGGAGACCGTGGCGCGGGTCCCCGGGCCGTCCGCGAAGCCGCGGGTGCCCGTGCCCGCGACGACGCGGTAGCTGCCGTCGAACTCGACCCTCACGATCCGGTCGTCCATGAACTGGGTCACGTACAGGGCTCCGTCCGCGATGGCGAGGTGTCCGTTGGCGGAGCCGGGCAGGGTGGCGAGCTCGCTGACCTCGCCCTGGGCCGAGATCTCGAACACGATCGGGCTCCTGAGGTCGGCGACGTAGAACGTTCCCGACGCAGCCCGAACGATCGAGTTCGGGTGCAGCATGAGCGGGTGCCGGGCGAACTCGAGCGCGACCCCGCCGGTGGCCGGGACGCGGGCGATAGAGCCACCCAGGAAGTTCGCCACGTACAGGTCCCCGTCGGGATCCTCCACGAGCCCCACGGGTCCTTGCAGACCCTCGTCACACAGGACTCCGAGCTCGCCCTCGGACGAGCGGATCCTCAGGATCGTCTGGGCGTCGAAGTCGACCTGCAGGATGTCACCGTTGCGCAGGACCGTGTTGCCCGAGCTCGCGCGCAGGTCGTCGGCGAGGACCCCGACCTCCCCGGCGGGCGAGATGCTCCACACGTACTTGTCGAAGTTGGCCAGGATCACGTGTCCCTG
>JAJFFA010000342.1 GCA_021776885.1 Planctomycetota bacterium | reverse complement strand
CGAAGAGCGACGCCTCGCCGGTGACCGGATCGAACAGGTCGTCGGCACCGGTCACGAAGGACTCGACGTAGAAGGTCAGGTCCGTCGCGCCATCCAGGTAGGTCACGATGCCTCCGATGCCCTCGGAGAACATGATCAGGGCTCCGCCCTGGGCCATCACGTCGATCGTCTCCGGCGCGATCGGATCGAAGGTCTGGTCCTCGGGGTCGTACTGGGCCACCTTGACGAAGCTGCCCGAGATCACCTCCACGCGGAAGGTGTCCATGCCGTCGTGCCAGAAGAAGGTCTCACCCTCGGCCTCCGACAGCAGCACGACCTGGCGCTCGTACTTGATCAGGCGCCCCGGGGCGCGCACGACCTCGTACTCGACCAGGTTGCCGTCCTCCTCGCTGAACACGGAGTCGCCGTCGGCCAGGGTCACCTCGTCCGGGGCGAACAGGCCGTAGTAGCCGGCGAAGCCCCACACGCCCTCGTCGGTCCGGAAGGGGAAGCCGCTGTTCAGCTCGACCCGCTGACCCGCGTCGTCGCCGCTCGCGTGGTACAGGTTGTAGTTCCAGGCCGTGGTGCGGAAGTCGCCCCGGGCCAGGGTCACCTCGGGTCCCATGCCCTCGCGGCGCTTCATGTGGGTCGGGTCGAAGGCGACCCTCCACTCGCGCTCCAGGAGACCGCTGTCTCCGATGCCGTCGTGGAAGCGAAACGCCTGGCGCACGCGGGCGACGCCGGTCTCGCCCGTCTTGTCCATGACCACGGCCGCCTGCACCTCGAAGGCGAAGTCGCCCGGGTTCATCGCCGGCACGTTGACGTCACCGACCTGGGCGAAGTAGTCGAAGCCCGCGCGGTCACCGCTCGGGTCGAGGGCCCGGATCGAGCCGCGCAGCGACGGGTTCTGCAGGTCTCCACCCAGGGGAATGCTGGCGTAGTTCAGGGTGAACTGCCCGAAGGGATCGTTGGGGCCCGCGCCGCGGGTGATGATCATCTGGGCGTAGATGCGGTGGTCGGGGAACTCCTCGTCGTCGGTCTCGACCCAGAAACGCACCTCGTGGGGAGCAGTGCGACTGCTGCGCAGGCTGTCCACGAGGATCGTCTCGTACTCGACGCCGTTGTCGGACGACTGCCCGGTGTCGCCACTGACGGGGCTCGAGTCATCGCCCCGCTCGCACAGGGCGCGGTTGGTCTGGGTCGAGTAGGGACCGCGATTGAGCAGAGCCGAGTAGCGCGTGTGGCCTACCTTGCAGAGGATCTCGTTGACCGTGTCGAGGGGCTCCATCGCCGGGTCCCAGACCCAGATCCGCGCCTCGTCCGTGATGTAGTCCGAGGCGGCGTCGAAGGCCTGGGCGGCCGCGGCCAGGTCGGCCGTATCGTCGCCGCCACGCGCGAGCCCCGGCCCGCCGAGACCCGCCGTGGCGCCGTCCGCAGTCACGATCGAGAGCTGCGAGGGAGCCTCGAGTCCCTGGATGGCGCCCTCGCTCGTGCTGTCACCACTCGAACCACAGCCGGACAGGATCAGGGCCGCGCCCAGCGACGCGATCCCCGCCGTGACCCGGCCGCTCGACTCCCCACTCGCTCCACCGATTCGAATCCCCATACCCCGAGCCTCCATCCAAGTGCCATGCCCGGCCCCTGGCCGCGGCAGTTAAAATGCGAACTCCTGAGAGTCCCCACTTCGGACGGCCGCCCGGCGCGCCTTGCGCAGGCCCGGCGAATCCGCCCCGGGCCCGGTAAGGAAGACGCAAACCTCAGATGGAGTTGACCTGCTCGGCCGCAGGAGCCGGGGTGGCGAAGCTGACCGCCACCAGGGCCAGCACGGAGAGCGGGGCGGCCACCAGCACGGCCTCGAGGGTGCCGACGCCGAGGCTCGCCGCCAGATCGTCGGCCCAGGGCCGCGTACCGTCGGCCAGCAGGCCCAGGCTCTCCCAGGCCAGTGCCACCAGGGCGCCGGTCACGATCGAGGCCACGGCCCCCTGCTTGGTCGCGCGCTTCCAGAAGAAGGCGGCCAGCATCACGGGGGTGATCGCGCAGCCGTAGATCGTGTAGGCGAAGAGCGCCAGGCCGAAGAACTCGTCCGAACCGAAGGCCATGACGAGGGCGATCAAGCCCAGCACCAGGACCAGGAAGCGCCCCAGGAAGACCAGCTTGGCGGGACTCGCGTCGGGGTTGATGAAGCGCTGGTAGACGTCGCGCACCAGGGAGGTCGAGGGCGAGAGCAGGTACGAGTCAGCGGTCGAGACCACCACCGCCACCGCCGTGGCGACCAGCATCGCGCCCAGGAACGCGGGCAGCACGTCGAAGGCCGCCATGATGATGACGTGCCCGGGGTTCTCCGGGGCGGCGAGCTTGCCCTGGGCCACGAGGGAGGTCGCCAGGACGGCGACCAGGATGATCGCCAGCTCGAGCACGAGCACCCCGACGAACATGCCCGCGGCCGAGCGACGCGCGCTCTCGGGGCTCTTGGCCGAGAAGAAGCGCTGGTACATGTTCGCGTCACCCAGCATCAACAAGAAGGGTGGTAGCGACAGGCCCAGGATCTTCACGGGTGTCCAGTAGGACGTGTAGCTCTGCTGTTCCTTGCCCAGGGCGGCGACGGCGGTCTCCCAGCCCCCGGCCTCCGAGAGCAGGATCGGGATGGCCAGGCCGATGCCGATCAGCATCATGATTCCGTTGGCGACGTCGGTGTAGGCCACGGAGAACATGCCGGCCAGGGCGGTGTAGGCGATGACGAACATCGCCACCGCGACCACGGACCACTTCATGTTCTCGAGGGGCAAGCCGAGCAGGGTCGGGACGGGCTCCCCGGCCGCCGTCTCGGGCACTGCGAAGACGGTACCGGCCAGGTCGGGCACCACGCGCTCGAGCACGGCCGAGCCGGCGCGGTACTGGTACGACACGATCACGATGTAGGCGCCGAGCAGGGCCAAGGTGGCCAGGATTCGCGCGCCGACCCCGAAGCGTGCCTCGAGGATGTCCTGGATCGTGAACTGTCCGAAGCGCCGGATGCGCTGGGCCAGGAAGTACAGCGCGACGATGCCCAGGCTGCCGCCGACCGGCAGCAGGAAGGCCGCGACGCCGATGCCGTAGGTCTTCTGCGCGTTCCCGAACAGGCTGCCCGTGCCGATCCAGGTAGCCAGCAGGGTGCCGACAAGGACGACGGTGGAGAGCCCGCGGCCGGCCAGGCTGAAGTCCTCCTGACTCTTGATGCTCATCGCCTTGACGGCGCCGACGGCGATGAGGGCCAGGAGGTAGACGGCGACGAAGATCGTGTGCAGGGGGTATTCCACGGGCGAATCCTCCCCATGGGCCCGCCCCAGGCCAAGGGAAAAGGAGCGCGGCCGCCACGGCGTAGGATCTGTGGCATGGGTGAACACGACGATCACGGCGCGCATGGCGATCACGAGGACGCGCAGGACGCGTGGCGCGGCGCCACGGACTTCGCCGGGCTGCGCGACCTGGGCCGGCGCTTCGTCTGCGGCGAGCTGGACTTCTTCCCCGGCTGGGGCGCGCCGGACCTGGACGAGGAATCCGACGACCTGCTGCCCTGGCTCGCCGCCTACCACACGGCCGGGCTGCTGACCCTCGCCTCCCAGCCCGGGCACCCCCCGGGCCCCGGCGCCGACGGGCGCATCGAGCGCCGCCGCGCCTTCCTGGCCGCCTTCGCCAGCCCCGGGGCTGCCCTGCGCCTCGAGGCCCTGGCGCCCACCTTCCGCGTGTTCCGCTCGCCGGCTTCCGAGGGCGGCGTGGAGCCCGGGCTCGTCGTCGG
>JAJFFA010000341.1 GCA_021776885.1 Planctomycetota bacterium | reverse complement strand
CGAGCACCATGTAATCCTCGAGGGTCCGGCGCGCGTCTTCAGCTCGGCCAGCGCGGGCCTGGGCCCGGGCCAGGTCGACGTGCACCGGGTCCGGCAGCTCGAGCCCCTCGGCCCGGGCGCTGTCGACCACCGCGCGCCACTCGTCGGCGGCGTCGGCGAAGGACCCGCTCCTGAACAGGGCATGGGCCAGGAAGTGGCGCGCCTCGAGGGACGCCGGCTCGTGGACCAGCGCCTCGCGCAGGGCCTCGAGCCCCTCGGCCTCGCGCCCCGCATCGAGGGCCTCGAGCCCGAGCTCGAGCGCCTGGCGCGCGAGCTCGGCGCGCGCCAGGGCCCAGCCTGGCATGTGCTCGAGGGCCGCTGTGGCCGCGCTGTGCGCGAGCTCGCGCTCGCCGGCTTCCCAGGCGTCTTGAGCGCGCTCCAGCTCGACCTGCGCGGCCTCGCGCAACAGGTGCGCACCGGTGCCGAGCTCGGCGTCCGACAGACCCAGCTCGCGGGCGCGGGCGAAGTAGCTCAGGGCGCGCCCACGCTCGCGCTGGAGCAGAGCGGCCATGGCCGCGTTCTTGCACAGGGAGGCCAGCTCGGGGCCGAGGGGTTCGCCCTCGGCCAGGAGTTCCTCGTACAGGGCGAGCGCGGGGCCGAACAGGCCCAGGGCGATCTTGCACTCGGCCAGGAAGCGGCGCGCGTCGCGCTCCTCCGGGTCGAAGTCGAGGGACTCGAGGGCATGGCCGTGGGCCGATGGAACGTCGCCCTCCGACATGCGCCGCTTGCCGACCAGGAGGTGCCCCTGGGCCAGGGCGCGGTGGGTGAAGGGCAGGCCGGGGTCGCGCTCGAGGGCAGACTGCAGCATGCGCAGACCGGCCTCGGCCCCACCCGGGGTGCACAAGAGGTAGACCGCACGGGCGCGCTCGAGGGTGGGGCGCGGACCGCAGGCCTCCAGGCCGCGCTGGATCTCCTCGTCGGCGGTGACCAGGCGGCCGCTCGAGGCGTGCAGCTCGGCGGCCGTGGCGTAGACCCGCGGGTCGGCGGGCGCCAGGCGCCGCGCCTCCTCGATGCGCCGGCCCGCTTCGAGCGGATCGCCGTCCAGCTCCGCCAGGCGCGCTGCCAGGAGCGTGGGCTCGACGCCGCCGACCTCGAGCCCTTCGAGCAGGCCGCGGGCCAGCTCGCCGCGGCCCAGGTCGAGGGCCTCACGCGCGCTGACCAGGCGCGGATCGTCCGAGCGCTCGACGGGAGCCGACGTGGCGGCCGCCGAGTGCACGGGGTCGGAGGCCTCGCCGCATCCCGTGCCCGAGAGCAGCAGGAGCAGGGCGGCCAGGGCCAGGAGGGCCAGGGGGTGCAGGGGGACGGCGCGCGGCATTCGGACGAGGTTCGCACGCGGGGCCCGAAGCCGGCAAGTCCGAAGCGCACATACCGCGGCGACCCATACGGGTCGCCGCCGTTCGAGCTAGGATCCCCACGTGCAAACAGCGCAATCCGTCCGCTTCATCACTTTCGGCTGCAAGGCCAACCAGTACGACACCCAGCTCCTGCGCGAGGCCCTGGTGCGCCGCGGCCTGACCGAAGGCGAGCGCGACGCGGAGCTGTTCGTGATCAACACCTGCACCGTGACGGCCGAGGCCGGCCGCAAGGCGCGGCAGGTGATCCGGCGTATCGCCCGCGAGCAACCCTCGGCCAAGATCTGCGTGACCGGCTGCCTGGCCGAGAGCGAGCCCGAGGTGCTGCTCGCGCTGCCCGGAGTCGAGTGGGTGCTCGGCAACGGCGAGGCCAAGCGTCCACTGAACTTCCTGCGCCAGCTCGGCTTCGACGCGGACCCCGAAGAGCTGGGCGTCCCGGCCGGCATCACAGCCTTCGCCGGACACACGCGCGCCTTCGTCAAGATCCAGGACGGCTGCAACAAGGCCTGCGCCTTCTGCATCATCCCCAAGGTGCGCGGCAAGAGCCGCTCGCGCCCGATCCCCGAGCTGCTGGCCGAGATCACGGACCTGGTGCGCGGGGGACACGTCGAGGTCGTCCTGTGCGGCATCCACATCGGACACTGGGGACTCGACCTGTGCCTCGAGCTCGCCCACCTGCTCGAGGCCCTGGTGCGCCTGCAGGTCAGCGACGAGAGCGGCCGCGAGGTTCCCTTCCGCGTGCGTCTCTCGTCCATCGAAGCCACGGAGGTCGACGAGCGCTGCGTGGCGCTGATGGCCGCGCACCCTGAGCGCCTCGCGCCGCACCTGCACATGCCCATGCAGTCGGGGGACGACGGCGTGCTCGAGCGCATGAACCGCTGGTACGACGTCGAGGAGTACCTCGCTGCCTGCGAACGCATCCGCTGCGGCCTCGACCGACCCGCCTTCACCGCGGACGTGCTGGTCGGCTTTCCGGGCGAGAGCGACGCCGCCTTCGCACGCACCCTGGACACCGTGCGCAGCGCGGGCTTCGCGCGGGTGCACGTGTTCCCCTTCTCGCCCCGCCCGGGCACGGCCGCCGATTCCTTCGGCGAGCGCGTCGCTCCCGAAGCGGTGCGCGAACGCCGCGCCGCCCTCTCGGCCCTGGCCCACGAGCTGGGGGTCGGCTTCCGGCGCTCCCTGCACGGGGCGCGCGAGGCGGTGGTGCCCGAGGGGGGAGCTGGCCTCTCCGGCCGCTACCAGCGCGTGCGCCTCGAGACGGGGGGTGAAGGCATCGTCGCGGTCGAGCTCGAAGCGCGGGAAGTCCTCGGCGCCGACGGCGAACCCGACGTCGAGCTCCACGGCCACGCCCCCTGCGCGCCCTGCGCGCCCGGCGCCCCCAGCGCCATCGGCCTGCGCGCCAGTTCGGGTGCGGAATGAGCGAGCGGGAAGAGCTGGGCCGGCTGGCCCACGGCCTGGCGCGGCTCGCGCGACGCCGCCGGGCCCTGGGGTTCCGGCGCGTGGCGTCGGGCGGCTCGGAGACCGGACCCGTGGCCGCTGCTCCGTCCGCGGCCCCCGCCCCCGCGGCTGCTCCCGCGGCCCCCCCGGCGGCACCCGCGCCCCCCGCCCCGGTGAC
>JAJFFA010000035.1 GCA_021776885.1 Planctomycetota bacterium | reverse complement strand
GCCGTCCTTCTCGAGGCGGATGTTTTCGTAGCTCACGGGGAGGCTCCTACTCGTTCACGGTGACGCGCACGACCTGGACCGGCTCGACCGGCTGCGAGCCTTCGCCACCGGGCTTGCAGGGCGCGTTGGCGATGGCGTCGAGGGCCTCGAAGCCGTCGACGACCTTGCCGAAGGCGGGGTACTGGTTGTCCAGGAAGCCCGCCTCGCCGTGCACGACGAAGAACTGGCTACCCGCGGAGTTCGGGTCGGACGAGCGCGCCATCGAGAGCACTCCGCGCTCGTGGTGGACGTCGTTGAACTCGGCGTCGACGGAGTACCCCGGCCCCCCGGTGCCCCAGCTCGCACTGTTGTCTTCCTTGGTGTTGGGATCGCCGCCCTGGATCATGAAGCCCGGGATCACGCGGTGGAAGCGCGTCTTGTCGTAGAAGCCCTTCTTGGCCAGGGACAAGAAGTTCTCGACGTGCTTGGGCGCCTTGTCGAGGAAGAACTCGACGGTCATGTTGCCGACGGCCGTCTCGATGGTCGCGGTGGCTTGCTTCTCGGTCATCGCAGGATCTCGTGGCTGGGGTTACAGACGTCTCTTGGGAGCTTTGACGACGATCACCTTCTCCATCACCTGCTCGGAGAGCGGCACGTGGGAGCGGGTATCGTCGGGTGGATAGTCGGGATTGCCCGAGTTCGCGATCGTGTCCACGACCTCGAGTCCCTCGAGCACCGCGCCGAAGGCCGTGAACTCGCCGTCCAGGTGGGGCGAGGGGCCGTGCACGACGAAGAACTCGCCCGAGCCGGAGTTGATGTCGTCGCCACGCGCCATGGAGAGCACGCCGGGGACGTGCTTCTTGTCACTGAACTCCGCCTTGACCGTGCGCGGCGGGCGCGTGCCGGACTTCGACTTCCCGCCCTGGATCATGAAGTTCGGGATGACGCGGTGGAACGTCGACGCGTCGTAGTACCCCGAGTAGCACAGGTCGAGGAAGTTGCGCACGTGGTTGGGGGCGACCGCGGGCCACATCTCGGCCCGCACGACGCCACGGTTCGTGCGGATCACGACGTGGTAGTCGCCGAGCTGCTCGACCGGCAACGTCATGAAGTCGATGCCCTTCTGCGCTGCTTCGAAGAAGGCCACCTCGAGCGGGGCCACTCCGCGCTCGGCGCCGAAACCCAGGCGGAAGTTCTTCGAGTCAAAGTTCTCGAGCACCGTCAAGGCCGGGGCCAGGTCGTAGCGCAGAGTCAGCTCGGCGCCCGGCTCGAGGGAGATGGTCACGCCCTCGGCGCGCTTGGCCACCGGTCGACCGTTGTAGGTGAATGCGGCCGGGCCCAGCAGCCAGGCGGGAACGGCGGCGGTGGCGCCAGCCTCGACGCGGATCTCGACGCTGACGCCGTAGGGCTCACCCTCGACGAACAACTCCGGCGCGCGGTGGACGATGTCCACACCGGGCGTCGAGATTGCCGCGACCAGGGCCAGCGCGTGCGCGATCATGAGCGCTTGTCCCCGTCCCACTTGAAGAAGCCCTCGCCGCTCTTGCGGCCCAGCTTCCCGGCCTCGACATGCCGGCGCAGGATCCCGGGCACCGCGAACGCGGGCTCGTTCGGGTAGCGCTCACACCAACCCTCGAGGATGAAGAGCGTGGTATCCAGGCCGACGTAGTCGGTCAGGGTGATCGGGCCCATCGGGTGCCCACAGCCGAACTGCATGGCCGCGTCGATGTCTTCCTTCGACGCATCGCCGCGATCCAGCATCTCGAGCGCCTGCACCATGTAGGGCACCAGCAGCCGATTGACGACGAAGCCCGGGGTGTCCTTGCAACCCACGGGCACCTTGCCGCAGCTCTCACCGAAGCCGCGCGCCGCGGCGAAGACGTCCTCGTCGGTCTTGTCGGTGCGCACCACCTCGACCAGCTTCATCAGCTGAACGGGGTTGAAGAAGTGCAGGCCGACCATGCGCTCGGGGCGGCCCGAGGCCTCGCCCATCTCGGCGATCGGGAACGAGGAGGTGTTCGAGGCCAGGATCGTCTCGGGCTTGCAGGTCGCGCCCAGCTCGGCGAACAGGCTCTTCTTGACGTCGAGGTTCTCGACGATCGCCTCGACCACCAGGTCGCAGTCCGCCAGGTCCGCCTTGTCGGTCGAGGGCGTGATGCGGGCCCGCGCTCCCGCGGCCCAGGCCTCGGCCTTGTCGGCGTCCATCTTGCCCTTCTCGACGCTCTTCTGGGCGAGCTTCGCGAGGCTCTTCTCGACCCGCGCGATGCCCTTGTCCAGGGCGCCTTGATCCGCCTCGAAGGCGACCACGTCGAAGCCACCCTGGGCCGCCGCGACCTGCACGATGCCGTGACCCATGAGACCGCAACCGACCACACCGACCTTCTTGATTTGCATAGCTGTCCGTTCCTATCGCTTGTTGTTGGCTAGCGCGCCGGGGCGGGCTGGGGGGCGGAGCGCTGGAAGGCCGTCGCGATCCCCATCCCGCCGGAGATGCACAGGGTCGCCAGGCCGTGCTCGCCTCCACGCCGCCGCAGCTCGTGCAGCAGAGTGACGACGATGCGCGCGCCCGTCGCGCCGATCGGATGCCCCAGGGCGATCGCGCCCCCGTTGACGTTCAGGCGTTCGCGCGGGAACGACAGCTCCCGATCGCAGGCCAGCACCTGGGCCGCGAAGGCCTCGTTGAGCTCGACCAGGTCGTAGGCGTCCGGCGCGATGCCGTTGGCCTCGGCCAGGGCACGCACGGCGGGCACCGGGCCGATGCCCATGATGTCGGGGGCGACCCCGGCCTCACGCGACTCACCGACCCAGGCCAGGGGCTCGAGCCCGAGCTCGTCGGCGCGCTCCTCCGACATGACCAGCAGGGCGCTGGCCCCGTCGGTGATCCCCGAGGAGTTTCCCGCCGTCACGCTGCCCGCCGCGGTGTCGAACACGGGCGGGAGCTTGCCCAGCTTCTCGGCCGTGGTGCCCGGCCGTGGGTGCTCGTCCGCCTCGACCCGCGTCACGCTCCCCTTGCGGCCCGGGACCTCGACGAAGGACAGCTCGTCGGCGAAGCGCCCGGCCTCGATCGCGGCCCCGGCGCGGCGCTGGCTCTCGGCGGCGTAGG
>JAJFFA010000340.1 GCA_021776885.1 Planctomycetota bacterium | reverse complement strand
CCTGTGATGCCGGCTCGAAGTCGATCGCCGCGGAGGCGGGTGACCCCTGCGCCCTGGCCCTGGGCCATCCCGAGCTGGTGGCCCTGGCGCCCAGCGAGGAGCACCTGCCGTTCCAGGTCGAGGGTGACGAGCGGCCCGAGCGCGGGACACAGCTCTTGCTCGTCCCGCGCCACGTGTGTCCCACCGTGAACCTGGCGGCGGAAGCGGTGCTGATCGAGGGCGATGCCCTGCTCGGCGTCTTCCCCGTCGACGCCCGCGCCCACGACACCCTGCTCTAGCCGGCGAGGATCTCGGCCAGGAGCCCGGCGTCGATGCAGCCGCCGGTGATCGGACACAGGGTCTTGCCGCGCACTGCGAGCGGCGTGGCCAGGGCGGCCGCGAAGGCCAGGGCCCCCGAGCCCTCGGCCACCACGTGGTCGTCGAGGGCCAGCTTGCGCACGGCGGCGCGCACGCGCTCCTCCGAGACGAGCACCACGTCGTCGACCAGCTCCATCAGCAGGGGGAACATCTCGTCGGTGATGTAGGGCACCGCGACGCCGTCGCAGATCGTCTTGCAGTCCACGCGGACCGGCTTGCCCGCGGCCCGCGCCGTGTGCAGGGCGGGGCAGCCCTCGGGCTCGACGGCGATCAGGCGCACATCGGGACGCAGGGCACGCAGAGCGCTGCCCACGCCGCCCATGAGTCCGCCGCCGCCCACCGGAATGTAGACGGAGTCGATATCGGGCAGGGCCTCGACGATCTCGAGCCCGAGGGTCCCGTGCCCGACCAGCACCTCGGGGTCGATCCAGGGGTGGACGAAGGCGTAGGGCTCGTCGAGCCACAGCTTCTCTTGCAGGAAGCGGAAGACCTCGACGGTGGGAACGAGGACCGGCGTCGCGCCCATCGCCGCGACCGCCTCGACCTTGGTCTTCGGCGCGCCCTCCGGCATCAAGCTGCGGGCCGGAACGCCAAAGCGCGCCGCGCTGTAGGCCAGGGCCTTGGCCGTGTTGCCGGCGCTGACCGTCGAGAGCCCGCGCCCGCGCTCTTCCGGCGTCATGCGCGCCACGGCGTGCCAGATCCCGCGCAGCTTGAACGAGCCGATGGGCTGGTGCACCTCCAGGGCCAGGAACAGCTGAGCTTCGTGCTGCGCCGCAGCGCCCCGACCGCCGCCCGTGTGCCCGGGCCCGTGGGCCTGGTGCGGCACGATCGGCGCCCGCCCGAGCACGGGCGCCAGCAGGGCACGCGCGGCGCGCATGCGCTCCAGGGGCGGGGCGCTCACCGGCGTGGTCGGCCTAGTGCCCATCGGACCCATCTCCACCCCCGCTGCCCAGGAAGTCGACATGCTCGACTCGACTCTGCATCACAGGCCCCGCAGCGATGACCCAGACGAGAAAGCGCTTGCCGCGCACACCCGACCTGCGCCGCTTGAGCGACTTCCACACCGCGCCACCCGCGCCGCCCGAGATGCCGATCACGTCGACCTCGCGCTGCAGCCGGGTCGCAAGCACCCGGGCCAGGTTGCCGCCGACCTCGCGGTAGGTCGTGGTGAAGCTGTCGCCCAGGATCAGCACGGGACTCTCGGGATCGACGAGGGGCACGGCCTCGCTGCCGTCCACGCTCAGGACGCGCTCGACCTCGACGCGCTCCGTGCCCGGAATCCCATCCAGCATGGACGGAAAGTCGATGTCCAGCCATTCGCGGCGCAGGATGAAGTCGCGGCCCTGAAGCAGCTCTCCCGGCTCCAGCCCGAGCTGCAGCAGGCGTTGCGCGATGGCCTCGGCGCCGAGGCGGGCGCCACGGGCGGTCCAGTGGCGGTTGCGCGCGAGGTAGAGCCGATCCTCGTCCGCACTGGCCCCACGCTGCGCCCGGGCGAAGACCGGCGCCAGGTCGAGCACCTCGACGCCAGCGTCTTCGAGGGCGGCGAGAAAACCCGCCATCCCGGGAGCGCTGGCGGGCTCGAGGTCCGCGGCAGCGGGGAGCTCGACGCCCTCGGCATGGGCAGCCAGCTCGGCGGCGTAGACCTGCGCACGGCCCGGAACAGGCACGAAGAGCAGGGTCACTCCCTGCTCGGCCAGGGTCTGCGCATAGTCGACGACGATGGGATAGGTGTGCCCCTCGCTGGTCAGGTCCAGAGCAGGCACGACGCCAGCCTTGCCCCTGGGCGTGTTCCAGTGCGAGTAGGTCTGCAGCTCGCTGGCCTTGATGGCCCAGTCGTCGAAGTGGATCCAACCCTCTTCGTCCGCCCGCTGCTGGAGCACCGGGATCGCGGCGACCAGGCGCTGGAGCAGGTCGGACGCTTCGATGGCGCGCAGGTGCTCGCGCACGAAGCTGGCGTCGTCTGCACGGCCGAGCGCGCCTCGGCCGGCCCCGCTGCCCGGCGCGGCCGCCGCTTCGCTGCCGGGCGGGTCGGCTTCGGGCGATTCCGCATCGGGCTGCGCGCCACAGGCGCCGCCCAGGCCGAGCAGCCCTACGACGACACAGGCGACGACACAGGCGACGACACAGGCAACGAGCCCGGTGCCGACTCTGGTGCCGCCCCTGGCAGCGACCCCCGTCGGGGCGAGCTTCCTTGCCCTGCCCCGGACCGTCCAGTACAAGCCCGCCATGGATTCCCCCTCCCAATCGCGGTCTGCCGCACGGATGCTCCTCTTGTGCGCGATGGCCGCGCTGTTCTGGGAGCTCTTGCTCATCCGCTGGTTGGGATCCTGCATCCGCGTCGTCGGATACTACACCAACTTCATCCTCATCTCGGCCTTCTTCGGCCTCGGGACCGGGGCGCTCCTGGGTCGCTTTTCGTTCCGCACCTGGCGCTTCCTGCTGCCGACCCTGGCCCTGGCCGTGGGCCTCGGCCCGCTGCTCGGCGGCTTCTCGCACCCCAACCCCAACAGCCCCGGCGAGTTCATCTGGTTGGGCAGTCCGGCGGGTGTCGTCCCGGAGGGCGGCGCGGAACAACTCGCCAGGGAACAGCAGGGCCT
>JAJFFA010000339.1 GCA_021776885.1 Planctomycetota bacterium | reverse complement strand
GGCGCCCCGGCGCGCGCCTGGGCTGGACGCTGTTCGTGGCCGCGCTCTTCACCGCCATCCTGCCGGGCCTGGCGCGTCCGGTGGCCGAGGCCTTCGTTCCCGCCGGCCTGGCCCTCGACGAGACGGCCGAGCTCATGACCTGGGGCAGCCTGGCGGCCGCCCTGATCCTGTTCCTGCCCGCGGCCGCTGCCCTGGGCTGCGTCGGGCCCCTGGCCGTCGAACTGGTGCAGCGCAGTCGGGGTGGCCACGCGGGGGACGCGGGCGGCCGCGTGCTGGCGGCCTCGACCCTAGGCAGCCTGGTGGGCACCTTCGGAACGACCCACGTCTTCCTGCCGCGCCTGGGGCTCGAGCGAGCCTTCCAGGGGGCTGCCCTGGTGCTGGTCCTGGCCGGGCTCTGCGTCTACTGGCTCGAGCGCCGGAGTGCGCGCTCGAGAGCCGCTGACCTGGGCGCGGCCGCCTCGACCCTGGCCGTGCTCGCCACCCTCGGCCTGGCGCGACTCGCGCCGCCGGACGTGGCGGAGGGCGTCGTCGTGCTCGCCGAGCGGCAGTCGCCCTACCAGGCGATCCAGGTGCTGGAGACCGGCGCGGGGGCGCAGCAGCTGCGCCGCCTGGTGGTCAACGAACGGGTCGACTCGTTCCAGTCGGTGTGGCAACCCGAGGCCGGTCTGTTGCCCAGCGGGTACTACTACAACCTCTTCGCCCTGCCCCCCTGGTGGGCGCGGGCGGCGGGCGACGGGGGCAGCCCGTGGCGCCTGCTCGTGCTCGGACTGGGGGCTGGAACGACGGTGCGCGTGATGGAAGGCTGCCTGCCCGAGGGCATGCAGCTCGAGTCCACGGGGGCGGAGATCGACCGCGCCGTGATCGACCTGGCCCAGCGCTGGTTCGACCTCGAGGACGATGGCACCACGCGACGGGTCGCGGCCGGCCTCGATGCCCGCGCCGCCCTGCGCGCGGTGGCGCCCGAGGCCGCCGAGGGTGTGCGCAGCCACGTCGGCTACGACCAGATCGTGCTCGACACCTACGCCAACAACATGGAGATCCCCGCCCACCTGTGCTCGCGGGAGTTCTTCGTCGAGCTGCGCGCCGCCCTGGCCCCCGGGGGCTGGGTCAGTGTCAACGCCGCCGGCTTCGGCCTCGACGACCCGGTCGTCGCCGCCGTGGCCCAGACCCTGGCCGAGGGCTTCGACGCCCCCGTCCTCGCGCTGCGCGTTCCCTTCTCGCGCAACTGCGTCGTCTACGCCCGGCGAGGCGCTGCCCTGCCCCTGCCGGGTACGCCGGGCTTCCGCATCGAGGGCGGCGCCCCCGCGCAGCTGATCCCGGCCCTCGAGGTGCCGGGGGCCTGGACGCTGTTCGAGCCGGGGGCCGGGAAGGGCCGCGTCCTGACCGACGACAAGAACCCGATCGACCGCCTGCAGCTGCAGTCGATCGCGGCGGGCCGCAGGCGCTGGCAGTCGTGAGGCGCCTGGCCCTCGTCCTGACCCTGACCTGGGCAGGCCCCGTGGCCGCCCAGAGCTTCGCCGATCTCGTCGAGCGCAGGGACGCCGGCGATCTCGTCGGCGCCTACGCCCTGGCGGAGGGCTTCGAGGATGCGCTCCTCGCCGACCAGGGCCGGCTCTACGTGCGCTACCACGCCGGCGACCTGAGCGCTGCCTTCGAAGCCGGGCTAGCCGGCCTCGAGCGCCATCCCGAGGACCTGTGGCTGCTCGAGCGTAGCGCGCGCCTGGCCCTGGACCTCTCCGCCGCGGGCCACGCCAGTGAGCTGGCCGGGCGCCTGCGCGCTGCGACCCGGGCTGCGGAGCTCGACGCAGCGGGGCAGGCCGCGTGGCTCGAGACGGCGGACGAGTACGAGCGCCTCGCGCAGGAACACCTCACACGTCTCTCGGCCCGGGACGCGGCCCTGGGCCGCGCGCGCACGGTGGTCTGGGTCGTCGCCGCCTGCGCCTCAGCCCTGCTGGTGCTGCTGCTCCTCAGCGGGCGTCGCGCAGCGCGGGCGGGCTTAACCGCGAGTTAGCAACCCCACGTTCGAGCCGCGCCGCGGGGCGCGTAGCCTCGGGTCCAACCCGAAAGGACCCCGCCATGCACCCGACCCTCGAACACGCGCTCCTGGTCTCCGTCGGCCTCACCCTCGCCAGCGGCGCTACCGGCGCTACCGGCGCCGCACACCCCCGACCGCAACAAAGCTGGTCCACCCCGTCCGGCGAGGTCGACCTGGCCCAGCCCGCAGCCGCCGAGGCCGACAGCTTCGCGGCTATCGAGCGCGACTTCGAGCGCGGAGCGCAGCCCGGCCTGATCGCGGGCGTCGTGCGCGGCGGCGAGCTCGAATGGTCCCTGGCGACGGGGCGCGCCGACCTGGCGAGCGGCGCCGCGATGACGGCGGCCACGATGCTGCCCCTGGCCTCCGTGTCGAAGTCCTTCACGGGCTTCGCCACGGCCCTGCTCGAGGCGCGCGGAGAGCTGAACCTGGACCTGCCCCTGGCGCACTACGTACCGGAGGCGGAGTGGATCGGGCCGCGGGTCCCTGTGCGCACCCTGGTGCACCACACCAGCGGGGTCGAAGACGCGGCCGGGATCCTGGCCCTCGCCGGCTGGCGCCTCGAGGACCTGCCGTCGCGCGCGGACGTGGTGCGCGCTCTGTGCGCGCAGCAGCACCTGCGCTGGCCGGCGGGCGAGCGCGAGGCCTACGGCAACGGCGGCTACGTGCTCCTGGCGGAGATCGTCGCGCGCGTCGGCGGGATGGACTTCGCCGACTGGATGCAGGCACAGGTCTTCGCGCCCCTCGGCATGCAGCGCACGACCTTCGATCCGGCGCGCGGGCCGCAGGACGACCGGGCGCGCACCTACAGTGCCGTCGACGGCGGCTGGAGCGAGGCGCGCTACGGCGAGTTCCAGGGAGCGGGGGGCCTGTACTCTTGCCTCGAGGACCTGGCGCGCTGGGGCGCGCAGCTCTCCGCGCCGCAGGTGGGGGACGCCGCCCTGCTCGAGGCCTACCGCCGCCCGGGGCACCTCTCGAACGGCAGCGAGCTGGACTACGCCTTCGGCCTGTCGCGCTCCGTCGAGCGCGGGGTCGAGCTGTACCAGCACGCCGGCGGCGCACCGGGAATCTCGAGCCGCGCGGTCTGGATTCCGGACCAGGACCTCTTCGTCTTCGCCGCGGCGAACTTCGCAGGCGAGCGCAGCGTCCCCTCCCAGCTCGTCACCCGCGTCCTGGACCTGCTCCTGGCCGACGTGCGCGAGCCTCCCGTTGCCCCTGATGGCGCCGGCGGCGGCGGACCGCGCATGGTCTTCATCCCCGCCCACCCGGAGCGCCCGGCGGAGTCCTTCGGTATCGAGGCGGACCCCGAGCTGGTCGCCGCGGCGCAGGGCAGCTATCGCATGCAGGACGGCGAGCTTTTCGTGTTCCGCGCCAGCGAGGCAAAGCTCTCGATCGCCCTCGACGGACAGCCGCCCTACTTCGAGATTTTCCCCCTGGGCGAGGGCCGCTTCGTCTTCTCTCCCATGGGCTGGCAGTTCGTCTTCGAGCCCGACGACGCGGGTCAGGTGCAGGCCGTGACGCGCATCGTTCCGGCCGGGGCCTTCGGCTCGAGCGGCGCGGAGGAACTCTCGGTGGGCGAGCGCGTGGAGCCGCCGCGGGTCGACGCGCAGCTGGCGCAGAGCTGCGTGGGGCTGTGGTACTCGGACGAGGTGCAGAGCGTCTTCGAGCTCGAGTTCGACGGCAGCGAGCTGTTCGTCTCCCACGCCCGCCTTGCGCCCATGCCGCTGATCCCGGTGGAGGCCGGGGTCTTCGCCATCGAGTCGGGACCCCTGGCCCAGGTCGACCTCGTGCTCGACGCCGAGGGCGAGGTCGAGGCGCTCGAGATCGAGGCCCGCAGCTGGGGCGCGCGGGCGCGCTTCACGCGGCTCTAGACTAGCCCGAACTATTCATGAGCTTCACACCAGATCGCCCCAAGTCCACCGTGCCCGCACCTTTGCACCGATCCCGTCCTCGACGTGGCGCAGAGGCCACGACTGCGGAAGGATCGACCCAAAGGCACGAACACGGCGAACTTGGGACGATCTGGAGCAAAGCTCATGAATAGTCCGGGCCAGTGCCCTGCGCCGATAATTCGCGGCACTAGCCTCGAGCGAGCGACCTCATGCCGCCCAGGTGCTCGTTGCCGAGCAGCTGTGCCCTGGCCCCTCGCGTGGCTCCGGATCTGGGGGAGGGGTCGATCAGGCCGCAGTCCCTCCGGCCCACGTTGAGCAACCAGCTGAGCGGCATTGGAGGAACGCACAATCTCCGGAAAACACCTACGCCGGAATCAAAGGTTTCGCGCCCTCGCGACCCAGCGCCAGACAAGAACTCGGACCCGCCCGCTCGCTCCCGTCGCCATCGTCCGTGGGCTCCCTGGCCCCCTTGGACAACGGACGATGGCGACGGTAGCGAGCGGGCGGGTC
>JAJFFA010000338.1 GCA_021776885.1 Planctomycetota bacterium | reverse complement strand
GAGACGTCTCTACCTGGTCGAGAAATCGGATCGGCAAGCGTCGCAGCTGAATAGGAAGCGCGGACGGTATCAGAAAGCGCGAGTAATTCGTCGCCGGACGGTTTTTTTCACGTCCGCCGTCCCCGGCCCCGATCGGCCCCGATCGACCAGGAGCAGGCCGGAAGCGCGGCCGAGCTGGCGGACTCCCCGGGTTCGCGCAGAATGCGCTGATGCGCAGCGCCCTCGCCCTCCGCTCGTCGGCACTCTCCTGCGCCCTCGGTGTCGCCTGGGTCCTCGGCGCGGGCGCCGCGCCCCGCGGCGATGACGGAGCGCAGGCGGCCGTCGACTTCGGCGCCGAGATCCGGCCGCTGCTCTCCGACCGCTGCTTTCCGTGCCACGGGCCGGATGCGTCGAAGGTCGAGGCCGACCTGCGCCTCGACCGGCGCGCGAGCGCCACCGAAGACCGCGGTGGCTACGCGGTGATCGTGCCCGGGGACGCCCAGGCCAGCGAGCTGCTGCAGCGCATCACGGCCGCGGAGATGCCACCGCCCGACTCCAAGCTGAGCCTCGCGCCCGACGAGATCGAGCGCCTGCAGCGCTGGATCGACGGCGGCGCGGCTTACGCCGAGCACTGGGCCTTCGAGCGGCCCGAGCGCACTCCGCCTCCGCCGGTCGCGGACGAAGACTGGCCGCGGGATGCCCTGGACCGCTTCGTTCTGGCCGGCCTCGAGGCCGCGGGCCTGGACCCCGCGCGCCCCGCGCAGCGCGCCACCTGGCTGCGGCGCGTCAGCTACGACCTGACCGGCCTGCCCCCCACCGTCGCGGAGCTCGACGCGTTCCTGCTGGACGACTCCGAGTCGGCCTACGCCGAGCGCGTCGACGCGCTGCTCGCCTCCCCCGCCCACGCCGAGCGCCTGGCGGCCGACTGGCTCGACGTCGCACGCTACGCCGACACCTTCGGCTACCAGTCCGACGTCGACATGGACGTCTGGCCCTGGCGCGACTGGGTCATCGAGGCCTTCGCGTCGAACCTCCCCTTCGACGCCTTCCTCACCCGCCAGCTGGCCGGCGACCTCTTGCCCGACGCGACGCGCTCGACGCGGCTCGCGACCACGTTCAACCGCCTGCACCGGCAGACCAACGAGGGCGGCAGCATCGAGGAGGAGTTCCGCGTCGAGTACGTGGCCGACCGCGTCGAGACCCTGTCCGCCGCCTTCCTGGGGCTGACCGTGGCCTGCGCTCGCTGCCACGACCACAAGTTCGACCCGATCAGCCAGCGCGACTACTACGCCCTGTCCTCCTTCTTCGACGACATCGACGAGTCGGGGCTCTACTCCCACTTCACGCGCTCGACCCCGACCCCGGCCCTCGACCTGCCGACGGACGCGCAGGAGGCGCGGCTGAAGAGCCTCGACGACGAGATCCGCGCAGCCGAGGCCGCCGTCCGTGCACTCCCCGAGCGACCCGGCCACGCAGCCCCGCCCCAGGCCCACTTCACCTTCGAGCTGCCGAGCGTCGGCGCCAACGCCGTTCAGGACGGTCCCGCGGCCCTGTTCACGGACGGCCCGCTCTGCGTCGCGGCTCCGGGGGGCAGCGCCATGCTGCTCTCGGGGGAGGACGCCGTGCACTTCCCCGGCATCGGCGACTTCCAGCGCAGCGACCCCTTCTCCGTCGGGCTGCGCCTGCAGCTGCCCGCCTACGAGCGAGCCGTGGTCCTGCACCGGACCAAGTCCTGGACCGACTCGGGCAGCCGCGGCTACCAGCTGCTGGTCGAGGACGGCCACCTGGTCGTCGCCCTGGTTCACTTCTGGCCCGGGAACGCCATCGCCCTGCGCACCCGCGAGCCCATCCCCAGCGGCCCCAGCGGCCCCAGCGGCCCCAGCGGCCCCAGCGGCCCCAGCGGCCCCAGCGGCCCCAGCGGCCCCGACGCCCCCTCGGTCCAGGTGACCTTCACCGACGACGGCTCCAGCCGCGCCGCCGGGCTGCACCTCTATGTGGATGGCGTCGAGGCCGAGACCCAGGTCCTGCGCGACCACCTGACCCGCACGATCCGCGGCGGAGGGATCGAACACCTGACCCTGGGCAGCCGCTTCCGCGATCGCGGCCTGGCCCGGGGACGGGTGGACGACGTGGTCGTGTACGCGCGCGAGCTCGACCCCGCCGAGGTGCTCGACCTGGCACGGCGCGGCCCGCCGCCCCTGGGCCAGGCCGCCACCACCCCGGAGGCCAAGGCGGCCGCCGCCAGCGCCGAACAGCTGCGCGCCCTGCGCGCCGAGCGCGACGCCCTGCGCGACGAGGTGCGCGCGATCATGACCATGCGCAGCGCCCCCGCGCTGCCCGCCGCCCAGCGCACCGCGTACGTCCTCGAGCGCGGCGTCTACGCCGAGCGCAGACAGCCGGTCCAGCCCGCCACCCCGGCCGCCCTGCCGCGCCTCGGCCTCGACGCCCCCGGGCGTGTTGGTGTCCCACTGCGACCAGCCGAGCCCGAGTCCGATGCCCACCATCCCGAAGAGGGGGAGCCGAAAAGGGTAGTAGTGAAGCTGCGCGCTCAGGTGCGGACCCACGTCCCCGCCAAAGTAG
>JAJFFA010000337.1 GCA_021776885.1 Planctomycetota bacterium | reverse complement strand
GCTCACCGAACGCAGCGGCCCCTACCTGGCGAACCGCGTCCTGCAGCAGTTCCGAGCCGTCTACAACACCGCCGCCCGCCGCTTCGAGCACCTCCCGCCGACCAACCCGGTGATCGCGGTCACCTTCAACAGGACCCGTCGCCGCCGCCAGCCGATCCCCTGGCCGGACCTCCGCGCCTGGCGTCGCCGCGTCGACGCCCTCTCGAACCCGATCCGCCGCGACCTGCAGCTCTTCTACCTCTTCACGGGCCTGCGCAGCCTGGACGCGCGCACGGTGCGCTGGGAGCACGTCGACCTCGCCGCAGCCACGGTCCACCGCCCGCGCCCCAAGGGCGGCATCGACCGCGCCTTCACGATCCCCCTCGCGCGCTTCACCCGCGCCCTCTTGCGCCGCCGCCTGGCCGCCAACCAGGCCCTGGTCGAGGGCGACGCCGGCTGGGTCTTCCCGTCGCGCTCCCGGGACGGCCGCCGCACGCACGTGATCGAAGCCAAGGAGCAGCGCTACCACGCGGGCAAGAAGCTGCGTCACCTGCCCTCGCCCCATCGCCTGCGCGACACCTTCGCCTCGGCGGCCCACGAGGCCCACGTCCACCCCCTCGACCTGAAGCTGCTCCTGAACCACGCCCTGCCGTCCACGGACGACGTCACCCTGGGCTACATCCGCCCCTCGACGGACCACCTGCGCGCGGCGCTGGAGACGATCGCGCGCTTCCTCCACGGCCACATGACCCCCAGGCTGCCGCCTTCGGCCGTGGACGAATCAGCTTGACGCTTCAGGCTCCGAATCGAGGATAGTGGCTGCAGCGCAGCGAGCCCTCACGATGGCGAAGAGCTCAAATCCAGCCGGCCCCCAGGAGCGCCCCGACACCTACTGGGACGGACGAGGCCAGGTCCGCGGAGACAGCACGTGGACGCGAGGCCTGGCAGCCGCCCCCTTCGGGCTGGTCGGTGAGTCTCTCCCGCCGCTGGAGGAGGGCGAAGCCGAGATCGCGTTGATCAAGCAACAGACGACCACGGGCGACCTGTACAGCGTGCGCGCGCGCCGCGAGAAGGGCGAGATCGAGTACCGCGTGGTCGACGAGTACGAGAACGACATCGAGCTCGAGCCGCTCCAGTCGGCCCAGCCACTCTCGCTCCCGGAGCTCGGCGAACTCCTCTGGTCGATCGCCTTCGACGGAGGCACACCGTTCTTCCGCGCGGTTTGGGAAGAAGATGTCGAGTGCGAGTACGAGGAGGTCGGAACCTCGCTCCACCTGGAGTCCGACTTCTACCCGGGCGTCCAGCGCTGGTACGAGGCGCGCCTCGAGGACTGGCTCGAGCAACGCTGAGCGCCCGGCGCGAGCGCCCGACGCGGGGCCAGGAGCTGGACCGCTGGCGTTCGAAGAACCCCGCTCCTGGGTCATGCCGTGGGATCTGGGGCCTCTCTCGCACCCCGAAAAGGGGCAGTTTCAGGCCCGCTGGCCATTGACAAGAATTCTTGTCAATGCTCCCATGGCCTGCGTGCTGGACATCGAAACCGTCGACGATCCCGCCGCCGCCGCGGCGCTGATGGACCCACTGCGGGCTCGGATCCTCTCCGAGCTGACCGAGCCGCGCTCGGCCGCTAACCTGGCCCTGCGGGTCGGGTTGCCGCGTCAGAAGGTGAACTACCACCTGCGCGCCCTCGAGCAGCATGGGCTCGCCCACGTGGCGGAGGAGCGCCAGTGGGGCGGGATCACCGAGCGACGACTGGTGGCCACGGCCGCCTCGTACGTCGTGTCGTCCGACGCCCTCGGGCCGCTCGCGAGCGACCCCGAGCGCAGCGCTGACCGGCTGTCGGCCGGCTACCTGATCGCTCTCGCGGCGCGGGCCGTGCGCGAGGTGGGGCGCCTGGTGCGGCGGGCGCGCGCCGAGCAGAAGCGCCTCGCGACCCTGTCCCTCGACACCGAGGTGAACTTCGCCACACCGGCCGATCGCTCGGCCTTCACCCAGGAGCTCGGCGAGGCGCTCACGAACCTCGTCGCCCGCTACCACAACCCTTCGGCGTCGGACGGCCGCGTGCATCGCCTGGTCGTCCTCGCCCATCCGATCGAGGAAAAATCATGAGCAGCAAGAAGGACGACCAAGGCCGGCCCCGCGTGGAGACGGAGGTCGAGATCCAGGCCACCCCCGAGGCGGTCTGGAAGGCCATCGCCACCGGGCCCGGGGTCAAGTCCTGGTTCATGGCGATGGAGATGGAGTTCGACGAGCGCGTCGGCGGAGAGGTGCGCGCGAAGATGGGCGACGACATGGTGCCCATCGCCAAGCTCACGGCCTGGGATCCGCCCAGGCACTTCGCCACCGAGGGGGAAGACGCCTTCGGCCCAGGGTCGCCGACGATCGCGTACGAATGGACCGTCGAGGCGCAGCGAGGGGGCAAGTGCGTCCTGCGCCTCGTGCAGACGCTCTTCACCGAGGACGACGCGTGGGACACGCAGGTGGGGGACACCGAAGCCGGTTGGCCTTCGTTCTTTCACGTGCTGCGCAACTACGTCGAGCGCCACGCCGACGAGCCGAGCGGTGTCGTCCAGGCCATGAACCCGGTGCCGGGCTCGAAGGAAGAA
>JAJFFA010000336.1 GCA_021776885.1 Planctomycetota bacterium | reverse complement strand
CGGGGTGCAGACTCTCGAGCAGGAGGATCATGTCGGCGGGCCCTGGCGGGACTCGTGGCCTCCGACGCTGGCGCCGGGCTGCATGCGATAGACGCCGCGCTCGGGCTCGACCAGGTCGTCCTCGAACAGGGCCGGTTCGAGGGTCGCCTCGGGCGTGCTCGCGATCTCGATCAAGTTGCCGTGGGGATCGCGCACGAACATCTGCATCTTGCCGTTCGGAAGCTGCCGCACCCGGCCCCAGGGGGCGACGTCGATCGCCGCGGCCGACTTGGCGCGCCGGAAGACGCCCATGAAGTCGCTCACCTCGAGGCAGAAGTGAGCGCGGAACGGGTGCTCGTCCTCGATCACGTTCATGTGGATCTGCTGCTCGGCGTTGATGCGGAAGAACTGCGACTCGAAGCCCTGGTCCGGCGTCGGGTCGAGGGCCAGGCCGAGCACGTCGCGGTAGAAGGCGACGGCGCTCGCCAGGTCTCCCACGTTGACGTTGATGTGCTGGATGTGAGCGTCGGGCATGGGAGTCTCAGGGGACGCGCGTGAAGCGCTCGACGAAGCTCGGGTCGGGCTCGACGCCCCAGCCCGGTCCGCCCGGGGGCGACAGCTGGCCGCCCTCGAGGGCGAGGTCGATGCTGGCCATCTCGCGCAGCAGGGGAGCGCCGCCCATCGGCACCTCGACCAGGACGCCGGCCGGGCTGGCCAGGGCCAGGGTGCGTGCTGCCTGGAACGAGATCGCCGAGCCCCAGCTGTGGGGGGCGAGCTCGAGGCGCTGGGCGTAGGCCAGGGCCGCGATGCGCAGACCCTCGCTGAGACCTCCGGCGATGGCGAGGTCGGGCTGCAGCACGTCGAGGGCGTCGTGCTCGAGGAGCTCGGCGAAGTCGAAGCAGGTGAACTCGCTCTCGCCCGCGGCGATCGGCAGGGCCGAGGCGTGCCGCACCTGGGCCAGGCCCCTGCGGTCGTCGGAGGCCACCGGCTCCTCGACGAAGCGCAGCTCGAGGTCGACCGCGCCGGCGCAGAAGCGCTTGGCCTCAGCGACGTTCAGGGTCCCGTGGGCGTCGACCATGAGCCCGATCCCGGGGCCCAGGGCCTCGCGCGCGGCGCGCACCCGGGCCAGGCTCGTCGCGACGCCGCCGTCCATCGCTCCGACGCGCATCTTGACCGCGCGGAAGCCCTGCTCGACGTAGGCGCCGAGCTCTGCGCCGATCTCGTCGGCGTCCGCCCAGCCCCCGCTGGCGTAGGCCGCGATCGAGGGGCGACAGGGACCGCCGAGGAGGTCGAGCACGGAGCACCCGTGCGCCTTGCCCAGCAGGTCCCACAGGGCGAGGTCGACGCCCGCCATGGCCGCCAGGTGCACGCCGCGCCGGCCGAGGATCGGCATGGCGCGTCCGGCGCGGGCGGCGAGCTCGGCGCGCGAGCCGTTGAACAGGGTCGACATCAGAGCGCCGATCCTGGAGGCGTCCTGGCCGACGAGGCGCGGAGCGAGCTCCTGCTCGAGGATCGTCACCAGGGCCGCGGCGTTGCCCGCGCTGCCGACGGCGGGCTTGGCCTCGCCGTATCCGCTGAGGCCGCACTCGGTGCGCAAGGTGACCAGCACCGCGTCGAAGGTCGTGATCTGCCCGAAGTCCGAGCGGTGCTGGGAGCGGGCGGGCAGCGGGCAGTGCAGCCAGGCGGCCTCGACGCTGAGGATCTTCATCGGCTGAGGGCGAGCTTCAGCGAATCAGCGGCAGCAGCGTCCTCGAGGCCGTCTCGTACAGCATCGTGTAGAACTCCTCGCTGAGCAGGCTGGAGCCATGGTCCTGGATGAACTTCAGCTGCTCGGGGGAGATGTCGACGGGCTCCTGCTCGACCTGGTTGGGCCAGGGGCAGACGGGCGTGCGGTCGATCGGAGCCACGGCCTCCATGGTCAAGGCGCCGTCGTAGCCCGCGGCCTTCAGCGCGCCGACGAACGCGGCCCAGTCGATCGAGCCCATGCCCGGGGCCAGCCGGTTGTTCTCGGCCACGTGCACGTCGACCAGGCGCGGGGCGGCGGTCCGGATGGCCTGCAGCAGGTCGACTTCCTCGATGTTCATGTGGAACACGTCCAGGCACACGCCGCAGTCCGCGCCCACGGCCTGGGCCAGCTCCATGGCCTGGTCGGCGCGGTTCAGGAAGTAGGTCTCGAAGCGGTTGAGGGGTTCGAGCGCCAGGCGCACGCCGCTCGTCTGCGCCAGCTCGTAGACCTCCTGCAGCCCGGCCACGACCCAGGCCCACTCCTCCTCGGGGGTGCCGTCGGGGGCGACCTTGCCGACGGTCGCGGGCACGATCGTGAGCTCGTGGCCCTCGAGCTCCTTGACCATGGTCACCAGGGACTTCATGTACTCGACGGTGGCCGCGCGCTGGGCGGGATCCTTGGCGGCCAGGTTGCGCTCGCCGAGGGTCAGGGTGACCGCGCCCCAGCAGCGAATGCCGTGCTTGGCCAGGAGCGAGCGGGACTCCTTGGTGGGGTACTGCGTCGGCTCGCCGCTGATCTCGATGCTCTCGAAGCCCAGGCGCTGGATGCGCTTCAGGGTGATCTCGAGGGGCTCGGCGCGCATCCAATTGTGGGTGGAGAGGTGCATGTCGGGTCGCTGTGGGGGAGAGGGGCGCCGAGGGTTCGGGCGAGTGGACGATAGCAGGTCCGGGCCAGAGCGGAGACAACCCGCGCGCCGAGGGCGGCTGCGGGATCGGCAGAACTGTCGGCAGGACGCGCATGCAGGGGGAAGCGGCGCCGACTAGAATCCGCGCGTGTTCGCGCTCGCGCTCCTGACCTCCTGGCTCGTGGCTCCCGTCGTGGGGGCGCAGGAGCCGGGGCCCGTGATCCCCGGCTTGAACGCGCGCCATCCCCTGGCCGAGCTCGAGACGGGCAGGCTCCTGCTGCAGGAGCTGCGCTGTGGCGCCTGTCACGGGGACATCGGCCCCGGGCTCGTGCCCGCCGAGGGGCCCGATCTGCGCGAGGTTGGGCAGCGCGTCGCGCCCGACTACCTGCAGCGCTTCATCGCCGACCCGGCGGGGACCCGGCCCGGCACGAAGATGCCCGGGATGCTCGAGGCCCTGCCGCGGCTGGAGCGCGAGCAGGTCGCGCAGGCCATCGCGCACTACCTCGTCGCCGCGTCCTCGGAGAGCTGGTCCCGCGGCGAGGTCGACGCGGGAGCGGCCGCCGTGGGGGACGACCTGTTCCATCGCGTCGGCTGCGTGGCCTGCCACCCCGCTCGCCGACCCGCAGCCGATCGAAGTGAGATGCCTGCGCCAGGGGAGTCGAGCCTGGGCCTCGAGCACGTTCCCGCGAAGTACGGCGTCGACTCCCTGGCCCAGTTTCTCTTCCAGCCCCTGGACGTGCGCCCGGCGGGTCGCATGCCGGACATGGGCCTCGGGCGCGCCGAGGCAGCGGCCCTGGCGAGCTATCTGATGGGAGACGACGCCCCCGCGGGCTCCTCTGCGCTGGAGCCGCAGCCGGAGCTGGTCGAGGAGGGGCGACGCCACTTCGAGGACTTCAACTGCGGCGCCTGCCACCAGGTCGAGGAGGCGCTCGCGACGCGTCCCGCACCGCGCGTCGAGGACGCTGGCCGCGGTTGTCTCGGGCCGCAGAGCGCGCGCGCTCCGCGCTTCCAGCTCGACCCGTCCCAGCGCGCGGCCCTGGCCCTGGCCCTGGCGAACCCCGAGCCCGATCCCAGCGACGCCGCCCGCATCGCCCTCGCCCTGACGAGCTTCAACTGCATCGCCTGCCACGAGCGGGGGGAGTACGGCGGCGTGGGCGCGGACATCGATCCCTACTTCGCGACGGACCAGCATGACCTGGGCGACGCGGCGCGCATCCCTCCGCCGCTGACCGACGTCGGGGCCAAGCTGCAGGGCAGCTGGATGCGCCAGGTGCTGTTCGACGGCGCGGGCACGCGCTCCTACATGTTCACGCGCATGCCGCGCTTCGGGGCGTCGAATCTCGAGTCCTTGCCCGCCCTGTTCGAGCGCGAGGATGCGCGCGCGGAGGAGCAGGGGGGCGAGCCGTTCGAGCTCACGCAACCCGAGGGCGAGCAGGGCTCGATCCTGCGCGAAGCGGGGCGCGAGCTGCTCGGGATCCGCGGCCTCTCCTGCGTCTCGTGCCACGACTTCAACGGGCAGCCCTCCCTGACCTTCCAGGGCATCGACCTGATCCACACGCCCCAGCGGCTGCAGCCCGACTGGTTTGCACGCTTCCTGATCGACCCCCAGGGC
>JAJFFA010000335.1 GCA_021776885.1 Planctomycetota bacterium | reverse complement strand
TCCCGCGCCGGCACGTTCCAGGCCAGGAGCCCCTCCTGCGCCAGGAGCTCGAGGGCCTTGCGCGCCCCCTCGACCTCACCCTGCTCCTCAGCCGTGTGCACCGCGCCGGCTGCGGCTTCGGCGAAGCGTGCCGCGCTGGCGTGCAGCGCCTCGAGCTCCTGGGCGACGTCGCTCATCGCGTGCTCGCCGGGGTGTCTCCGTGACCCGGCCAGTTCTGCACGAAGTCCGCCTCGAGCTTCTCGACGAAGGACTCGTAGGACTCGCGGTAGTCCGGGTGCTTCATGCACTCCGCCTGGATCCAGCCCTCCGCCTGCATGGCCGATGCGAGGTCCATCGACGCCTCCTCGTTCAGCATGCGCTTGGTGACCGCCAGGCCCATCGAGGGACCGCGTGAGAGCTTGGCGGCGAACTCGGCGCTGAAGGCCTCGAGCTCGGCGGCCGGGACGACGTGGTTGTAGAGGCCGATCGCGGCCGCGCGCTGGGGGTCGACCCAGTCCCCGGTCATCAGCATTTCGCTGGCGTGCCCCTGGCCGACGATGCGTGGCAGCAGCCAGGCCGCGCCCATGTCCGCGCCGCAGAGTCCGACCTTGGTGAACAGGAACGCGATCTTGGCCGTGTCCGCTGCCAGGCGGATGTCGCAGGCCGCAGCCATCACCGCGCCGGCGCCACAGGTCGTCCCGTTCAGGGACGCGATGATCGGCTTCTCGAGACGGCGCATGCTCTCGATCAAGTCGCAGGTCATGCGCGTGAAGGCCAGGAGATCCGCATCGCTGCGCCCGAACAGGCGGCCGATGATGTCCTTGACGTCTCCTCCGGAGCAGAAGGCGCGCCCGGTTCCGGTCAGGACCACGCAGCGTGCGCTGTCGCGCGTGGCCAGGGCGCGGAAGGTGTCGCGCAGCTCGGCGTAGCTCTCGAAAGTCAGCGCGTTGAGCCGCTCGGGGCGGTCCAGTCGGATCGTCGCAACGCCGTCGCTCTCGGTGTAGCGGAAGTGCTTGGGGTTCATACGTCGCTTACCTGGTTGGCCGCCATCTGCTCGCTGTCTGCTCGCTGTCTGCTCGCCGTCTCCTCGCCGTCTCCTCGATCGGACCAGGGCGCGGCGGGTAGCCGCGCAGCTTGTCATGCCCGTGGAGCGCCCGCAAACGCCGTTCGGATTGCCCCCCGGGCGCCGTGCGCCTACCTTCGCCGGGAAGCGTCGGGCCAGCCCGGCGCACCTGCCGATCCGACGCGGATCTCCTCCCCCTCCCTCCCTCCGCGCCCCATGAAGAAACTCCACCTCCTCGGTGCCCTCGCGAGTCTCGCGCTCGTGAGCAGCGTCCGTGCCCAAAGCTTCAACATCGACCTCGGCGACAGCACCCTGCCGCCCTCCCCGGCCAACGCCTACGCGGCTGCCCCACCCCAGGCCGGGTTCTGGAACACCTACACGCCGCTGCTCTCGGATCCACTCTCCCTGGTCGACGTGGCCGGTCAGCCCAGCGGCGTAGCGATCGCCCTGACCGCGTCGAACCTCGCCTCCGAGAGCGCCGGGGACAACCTCAACGTCGACGGCGACGACGCTGCCCTGCTCGAGGACCACATCCTGTGCCAGAGCGCGGTCTGGGACCTGACCGGCCTCTCCGACGGCGGCTACACCGTCTACACCTACGCCTGGTCTCCCGACACGCCCGGGCGCCAGACCCAGATCGAGGTCGCGGGCTCGGCCGAGGGTCCGCAGATCGTCGGCGCTTCGGACTGGAGCGGAATGCACGAACTGGGCGTGACCTACGCCCGCCACACGGTCAGCGTCAGCGGCGGCAGCCTGACCCTCAGCGCAGTCAACGTCGGTGTGAACGTGGGCACGATCAACGGCTTTCAGCTGATCCCCGACGGCGCCATCACCGACTGCAACGCCAACGGTGTCCCCGACGACGACGACCTCGCCGCGGGAACCAGCGCTGACGCCAACGGCAACGGCGTCCCTGACGAGTGCGACGGTCCCGGCACGAAGCACTGCGTCGGAGCCGCCAACTCCTTCGACGCGGCGGGTGCCAGCCTGTTCGTCGAGGGCAGCGCCATCGTTGCCCTCGACGACCTGCGCCTGCACACCTACCGCGTGCCGAACACGGTGGGCATGTACTTCTACGGACCGACCCGCGTGCAGCATCCCTTCGGGGACGGCTTGCGCTGCGTCGGCGGCCAGATCCAGCGTGTCCAGCCGCCCCTGAGCGCCTCGAACAACCAGCAGATCCGCATGCTCGACCTGAGTGCGGCGCCGCACTCGGCGCGCATCACCCCCGGCGTCACGTTGAGCTTCCAGCTCTGGTACCGGGACGCCCAGGCCGGCGCGAGCGGCTTCAACTTCTCCGACGCGGCGGAGGTCGCGTTTCATTAGGCGGGAGGCCGCGCGCGACGCATTTCGCGCGCGGTTGCCACCCTACCGTCCTGGCGCCCTACCGCCTTGGCGACCCGAGCGCAGGGGCTGCGAGGGCCGCGATCGCCTCGATCTCGACCAGCGCGCCGTCCTCGAGCAGGTCCGCCACCTCGACCAGCGCCATCGCCGGCCAGTGGCGGCCCACGTGCTCGCGCCAGGCCGCACCGATCTCACGCGTCGCGGCCAGGTAGAGCTGCTTGTCCGTGACGTAGACCGTCATGCGCGCCAGGTGCCCCGGCTCGGCGCCGGCCGCGCGCACGACGGCGACGACGTTGGCCAGGGCCTGGTTGAACTGGACGGCGAAGTCGCCCGCGCCCAGCAGCTGTTGCTCGGCATCCCAGGCGATCTGCCCGGCGACGAAGAGCAGCGCACCGCCCTCGACCAGGACACCGTTGGCGTAGCCCTTGGGCTGGGCCCAGTCCGGGGGCTGGATCGTCGTCATGCGCATTCAGCGAGTCTCCATGGGCTCGAGCGCGCGGCCCTGCTCGACGATGCGCGAGTCCCCGCCGATCAGCTCGACGACGCGACCGGTGTAGTCCCCCGCGAGCAGCTCCCAGGTCGCCTCGGCCACCTCCTCGGGGGTGACGAGCACGCCGCCGGGATTCTGCCCGGCGAGCTGCGCGCGCGCCTCCTCCTCGCCGCATCCGGTCTTGGCCGCGATGTTGCGTGCGCTCTCGTCGGTCATCGGCGAGTCGACGTACCAGGGGCAGACGACGTCGACGGCGACGCGCTTGGACGCCAGCTCCTGCGCCGCGCAGCGGCTGTAGCCCAGGAGCGCGTGCTTGCTCGCGACGTAGGCCGCGACGTAGGCGTAGCCGTAGAGCGCCGCCGAGGAGGCGATCTGCACCACGCGCCCGCCGCGCGCAGCGCGCAGGTCGGGCAGGACGGCCTCGAGCATGCGCCGCGGCCCGTGGAAGTTGACGTCGAAGTGCTCGGCGTAGAGTGCGTCGTCGGTGCCGATCAAGGGCGCGCTCTTCGCCACCCCGGCGTTGTTCACGAGCCAGGCCACCGGGCCCAGCTCCGCGCGCACCCGCGCCAGCGCCGCTTCGATCGAGGCCGGGTCGGTCACGTCCAGGGTCACGCCGAAGGCCTCGCCGCCCTCGCCACGTAGCCCCTCCGCCGCCTCCTCACAGGCCTGCGCACGGCGCCCGGCCAGCACGACCCGAGCCCCGCCCTGGGCCAGGCGTCGGCCGATCGCTCGACCGATGCCCCCGGCTCCTCCGGTGACCAGGGCCACCTGTCCCGTTGCTGCCCGCTTCTTCATAAGGAACCAGAGTAGCGCAGCAGGCCCGGGACGCGGTTTTTCTCGCATCCGGGACCTGCGAGGGCCGGCGGGCCGCGGCGCCTCCGATCGCCCCGCAATGGCACAGCGAAGCCTCAAGCGTCTCGCCATCGAGCGCGATGACAAGAGGCGAACGGCTTCGCTCTGCCCTCCCCTCGCCCCACGTCCATGAAGCTCTCGAACCGATTCCGCGCGCACCTGGCCCTGTCCGTGGCCCTCGGGCTGGGGCTCAACGCCTGCGGCGGAGCGACGGCCGCCCTGCTCCAGCTCGACGACGGCGGGACGAGCAACGCCGCGACCGTGCTCGGGGACCTGCGCCTGGTCAGCCCGGCGAGCCTCTCGCCCCTGGCCTTCGAGTTCCGCCTCACGGACTCGGAGGCCGATCCCACGAGCGTCAGCATCGCCTATCGACTGGCGGGCGGACCGATCCTCCCGGTCAGCGTCACCGGTGGCGGGCTCGAGGGCCTCTCGACCTCCGCAGACGGCGTGCTGCACTCGCGTTCCTGGGACTTCGCCTCGGTACTGGCCGCCGCTGCCGGCCTGACGAACGACGTCAGCCTGATCGTCAGCCTGACGGCGAGCGGACGCAGCGTCGCCCTGGCCCTCGACCTGGGCAACGACGCCCCGCTCCTCTCGGGCCTCGACACGCCCCTGACCGAGCCGGGCGGCATCGTGCCCTTCGTCTTCGACCTGGCGGACAGCTCCGGCGACGTGGTCGACGTCGTCGTCGAGTATGAGAACACCCTGGACGGCCTCGGCTGGCGCCCGGCCACCGGCGTCGGCAATGACCTGATCGGCGTCGTCGCCCCCCCGGCGGGGACGACCCTGACCTTCCTCTGGAACACCGCGGCGGACGCCAGCGGGCTCGAGATCCCCGTCCGCATCCGCATGCTCGCCGACGACGGCCTCGAGGTCAGCGCCCCGCTGCAGAGCGGCACCTTCCTGATCGACAACAACGCCGAGCCCCTGGCGCTGATCGACGGCTCCGCGTTCTTCGCCACCCCCGACCAGCGCCTGGGCATCCCCATCCCCCTGCGCCTGGTCGACGAAGAGGGCGACGCCATGCGCGTCGTCGTGCAGTGGACGACGCCCTTCGAGAACTTCCCGACCCTGCCCGGAACGCCCGCCGAGATCGAGGCAATCCTGGCCGACCCCGAGCTGCGCCGCACCTTCCGCATCGCCACCGAACGCGCGCCGGCTTACTTCGGCCGCCTGGTCCCCATCGACACCGACAGCGTGCGCCTGGGCGAGCTGGCGAACAGCGCCGCGAGCCTGGCGCCGGTCACCGACCCAGGCGGCCTGATCGGGCGTACCCTCGACGTCCTGCGCCGCGGCGCGGTGCCCCAGGAGCTGGCCTCGACCTGGAGCACGAACCCGCTGGTCGCCCCGATCGACATCGAGTCGACGGGCGAGGGCGAGTTCGTCTTCGTCCTCGACCGCCCCGCCGCGACAGGCTGGCGCCTGCTCGAGATCGCAGCGGCCAGCGGCAGCGTGCGCCGCACGCTGGTCGACGACACCTCACCCGACGTGCCCTACCGTTCCGCCCTGGTCCCCGGCGGCGAGTCGCTGCTGGTCGCCCTCGACCAGGGCGCGGGCTCCTGGCGCCTCGTCTCCGTCGACCTGGCGGACGGCAGCGTCGACGTCCTGCACGACTCCAGCGGCACCCTGCCCGGAGCCGTGACCGGCCTGGTGGCCACCGGCAAGCGCAGCGCCCTGCTCAGCGTCGACACCAACCTGGTCGCCGTCGAGGCCCCCCTCGGCGGCGGCAGCTCGAGCCAGCGCGTCCTGATCGGCGACCTCGAGGGCCCCGCGGGCCTGGCCTTCGACCCGGCGCGTCCCGAGCGCGTCTTCGTCGCTGAACGCGACTGGGTCGATCCGAGCACCTCGCTGGTCACCGGACGGGTGCTCGATATTCACCTCGGCTCGCTGGCCCGCCTGACCCTGCGCGCGGACGGCGCGCCCCTGCTCCATCCCCAGGAGCTCGCCTTCGAGCGCAGCGGCGCGCGGCTCCTGGCCCTGACCGACGCCGACCCCCTCGACGGCACCCTCGAGCTGCGCGCCCTCGACCTGGGTAGCGCCGGGGGCGGGCTCGCCTTCGAGGTCGCCACGGGACTGCCGCAGACCACCAGCGGCCTGGGCAGCGGGCGCCTCGATCAGCGTCACCTGGCCCTACCCGACAGCTCGGACATCTCCATCGCGGGGGGCGTCGAGCAACGCCACACCATCGTCGGTTTCGACCCGGCGACCCACGAGGTCAGCCTGGCGAGTCCCCTCGCCCCGCTGCCGCTGGTGCCCGCGCGCTGGCGCATCGTCGACACCGCGGGCAGCGGCGACGCGCGCGGCAGCGGGCTCGGGCCCGGGGGCGCAGACGACCCGTCGCGCGACGTGCGCGACACCTTCGTCTGGGACTCGACCGACCTGCGCGAGGCCCAGCAGGTGATCCTGCGCGCCGTCGCCTACGACAGCGAGCTGGGCATCGCGACCAGCACCGGCGTCCCGCGCGGCGTACGCAGCGGCATCGACGTGGAACCCTCGCCCTCGGGCGGACCGGGGCTGACCGATGGCGTGGCCGGCCTCGACCTGGCCGACATCGACGGCGACGGCGACCTCGATCTGGTCACCGCGAACCCCGGCGGCGACGACCTGTCCGTGTTCTTCCAGGGCGGGCCGCGCTCGTTCCCCCTGGCCCCCGACCGGGTGCTGACCGGCATCCCTGTCGTGGCTCCGATGGTCGACCCCGTCGCAGTGCGCGCCCTCGACGTGGACGGCGACGGCGACCTGGACCTGATCAGTGCCAACCAGGGCAGCCACAACTTCTCGGTCCTGACCCAGACCCTGCCCGGCGTCTTCGTCACCAGCCTGTTCAACTTCGCCGGCGGGGTCCTCTCCCCGCGGGACGTGACCGCCGGCGACCTCAACGGCGACGGGCTCCTCGACCTGGTCCTGGCCAGCGCCGGCAACGACCGCGTGACGGTCTTCTTCCAGGACCTCCTGGGCCTCTTCCCCCTGGTCGCCGACCTGTCCCTCGGGGACGCGACGACCCTCGTCCCCAGCGGAGTCGCCGTCGGCGACCTGAACGGCGACGGCGACCTCGATATCGTGGCCGTCAACGAGGCCAGCGACAACGTGGCCCTGTTCTTCCAGAACGGAGCGGGGGTCTTCCCCACCAGCCCCGACCTCTTGCTCGGCGGCAGCGGCGTGACCGACGGACCCCGCTCCGTCGCGATCGGCGACCTCGACGGCGACGGGCAGCCGGACCTGGCCGTGGCCGACACCGCCGGCAACAACGTCGCGCTCTTCAAGCAGGCGGCGCCGGGGGTCTTCCCCACCACGCCCGACCTGGTCCTGGGCTCGAGCCAGGGCCCCATGGCGCCGAACCACGTCTCCCTGGCGGACATCGACGACGACGGTGCCCTCGACGTCATCACGAGCAACGCCGCGGACAACCTGTCGGTCTTCCTCAACCGTGGGGACGACGGGTTCTCGACCGCGCCCCTGGCGGTCCACGGCGAAGGCGTGCTCAGCGCTCCCGAGTTCGTCGCCGCGGACGACCTCGACGGGGACGGCTTCGTCGATCTCGTGGCGGCCAACTCCGGAAACGACGACGTGGCCGTCTTCTACCAGGCCTCGAGCGGCCGCTTCGCGTCGGGTGAGCCGGATCTGGTGCTGGGCGACGCCACCACGACGCCCCAGGTCAGCGCGGTGATCGCCGCGGACTACGACGGCGATGGCGACCTGGACCTGGTCAGCGCGAACGGCGGCGACGGCAGCTTGACCATCTTCGAGCAGTTCAGCCCGGCCCTCTTCGGCCTGGTGCCCGCCCAGCGCATCGGTCCGGACCCGCAGCTGGCCGGGGCGAGCTCGCTCTGCGCCGCTGATCTCGACGGGGACCGCCGCCTGGATCTGATCGTCGCCGCGCGCGACGCGGGCACCCTGGTCATCATCCCCCAGGACCCCAGCGGAAGCCTCGATCTCGCCGCCGCCACCAGCCTCGGCTCGGGCAGCCTGGTGGCCCCCGTCTGGGTCGAGGCCGTCGACCTCGACGGCGACGGCTGGGTCGACCTCGCCTGCTGTGACGAGACCGGCGGCGTCGTCAGCCTGTGGTACGCCAGTGGCCCGGGCGTCTTCCCCCAGGCCCCCGACCTGGTCCTGGGCGGGGTCGCAATGACCCCGGAGCCCGTTCACCTCGTGGCCCGCGACCTGGACGACGACGGCAACCTCGACCTGGCCGTCGCCTCGCGCGGCGCGAGCCAGGTGGCCGTCTTCCTGCAGCACACGCCGCGCTCCTTCCCGGTCCTGCCGACCCTGGTGCTGGGTGGCGTCGGCAGCACCGACGCGCCCTCGACCCTCGCCGCCGGCGACTTCGAGGGCGACGGCGACCTGGACCTGGCCAGCGCCAACTCCGGAGGCGACGCCCTGTCCGTGTTCCTGCAGTCGGCGCCGGGGGTCGTCCCCCTGC
>JAJFFA010000334.1 GCA_021776885.1 Planctomycetota bacterium | reverse complement strand
AAGGCCGTCGTCGTCAACGAGGGCTACCTGCCCCTGGTCAGCGCCTGGGGCCGCCGGACGCGCAGCGTGCGCCCCGCGCGCGTGCACGTGCGCTTGCCCGAGGGCGCCACGCTGGTGGCGGGCCAGGAGCGCCTCCTGGTGGACAACCTGGAGGGCTCGGGCGGCCGGCGCGAACTGCTCTGGCTGGTGCGCGGCGGCTCGCCGGGCACGATCGGAATCAGCGTCGAGAGCGACCACGCAGGATCGGCACGCGCCGTCCCCAAGGACCGATGAGCCTGAAGAGCCCGAAGAGCCCGCCCCCCATGTCCCTCGCCATGCGCCTAGTCCCTGCCCTCAGCCTGACCCTGGGTGCGCTTCTGTGCCCGCCCGCGGGTGCCGCCCCCCAGGCCCAGCCCGACGCCCCCAGCCTGGGCTTCCCCGGCCTGCCCGCCGGCCGCGCCCCACGGGTCGAGATCCCCTGGAACCGGCTCTACGACTACCCCGAGATCCACGCGCACTTCGACCGCCTGATGGAGCAGTGGCCCAACCTGCTCGAGCGCGAGGTGATCGGCCACTCGGTCGAGAACCGCGAGATGCGCGTCTACATCCTGTCGCTGCCGAGCACGGGCGCGGCCGAGGACAAGCCCGCCATGTGGATCGACGGCAACATCCACGGCAATGAGGTGCAGGGGGCTGAGGCGACGCTCTACGCCGCCTGGTACCTGCTGGAGAACTACGGCTCGAACCCGCGCGTGACGCAGCTGGTCGAGCGCTCGACCTTCTACTTCTTGCCGATGGTCAACCCGGACGGCCGGGCGCACTGGTTCAACGAGGCGCACAGCGCCAGCTCGTCACGCACGGGCTACCGCCCGGACGACGACGACCGCGACGGCACGGCGGACGAGGACGGTCCCGACGACATGGACGGCGACGGCAACATCGTGCAGATGCGCAAGCACATGCCCGGTGAAGGCACGCACCGCCTGAACCCCGACGACCCGCGCATCCTCGAGCGCGTCCCCAGCAACGACCGCGGGCTGCGCGGTGACTGGATCCTGCTCGGCTCGGAGGGCATCGACGACGACGGGGATGGGCGCGCCAACGAGGACGGCCCGGGCGGCTACGACATGAACCGGGCCTGGCCCTCCTCCTGGCAGCCGGAGCACGTGCAGCGTGGAGCCGGCCCCTATCCTCTGTACTGGCCCGAGACGCGGGTCATCGCGCGCTTCATCCTCGAGCACCCGAACATCGCCGCCGTGCAGTCGTTCCACAACGCGGGCGGCATGATCCTGCGCGGGCCGGGCTCGGAGTCCTACGGCAGCTACCCGTCGTCCGACGCGCGCGTCTACGACGAGCTTGGCAAGGACGGCGAGCGCATGCTGCCCTTCTACCGCTACATGGTGATCTGGAAGGACCTCTACACGGTCTTCGGCGGCTTCGTCAACTGGACCTACGAGGGCCTGGGCATCTTCTCGTTCACCAACGAGCTCTGGACGCGCAGTCGCCTGTTCCCCGACGCGTCGGCCAGCGAGCTGGGTGTCGGCGACTTCCAGGAGAGCGCCCAGTACGTCAACGACAAGCTCTACTTCGGCAGCGCCTTCGTCGACTGGCACGAGGCCGAGCACCCGCTCTACGGCTCGATCGAGATCGGCGGCTTCGTCAAGGACTACGGGCGCGTCCCGCCGAGCTTCCTCATCGAAGAGATGCTGCACCGCAACATGGCCTTCTGCCTCGAGCACGCCGAGGCCATGCCCTGGGTCGTGGTGCAGGAGGCGACCCTGACCCGACTGGGCGGTGGAGTGCGCGCCCTGGACGTGGTCTTCCGCAACGAGAGCCTGATCCCGACCCGCAGTGCCCTGGCTGCCCGGGACGGCATGGGCGTCCCGGACCGCTTCGAGATCGTGCCGGGCAGCGGAGTGCGGGTCCTGGCCGGCGGTGTGCGCACGGACCGCTTCCGCGCGGATCGGATCGAGCTGGAGGAGACCACCCCCGAGAGCATCGTCCACGAGGCCGGCGTCCCGGGCCGGGGCGAGGTGCGGGTGCGCTGGCTGCTCCTGGGGGACGGCAGCGCCGAGGTGGCCTGGCGCGGCGAAAAGGGCCAGGACCGGGTCCGAACGGTCGAACTGGACTAGAGAACGAGCCCCCAGCCCCTCGCCCCGACCGAGAGTGGAGGCTACCCTCTGGGGCTCAGAGAGACCCGCCGAGAGCCGTCATGACCCAGGTCGAGTGCAAGAACTGCCGCCACTTCCGCCAGGCCCCCTACGAGGCGCCGCGCACGGGATGCTGGCATCCGGACAACATGCTGGTGACCCAGAAGGACGCCTATCTGGACGAGCAGCAAGCCCCCGGCAACCACATCAAGATCAACCTGCGCCACAACTGCGCCGAGTTCGAGGCCCGGGCGCCCCGGCCGAGCTTGCTGCAGCGCATCCTCTCGATGGGCGCCTGAGTCGGGCGGGCCTCAGAACCCGAACACCAGGGCCACCCGGATACCGAAGTCCGGTCCCGCCAGGGCCACCAGGTCCTCGTGGAACGAGACCACCAGCCGCCCCGACCCGGAGAGGTCGCGCGCGAAGCCGACTCCCAGGTCGAGCACGTCCTCGTCCACCTCCTCCAGCCCGAACTCGGGCAGCAGCGAGCGGCTGCCGACGAGCTGGGCCAGGAGCGAGAGCCGCTGCGCCGCACGGAACTCGAGGCCCAGCTGCCCCGAGAAGCTGTCGCGGGCCTCGAGCCCCGCCGCCTCGAAGCTGCGCGGATTGCCCGCGTCGATCCAGTCGACGGCCGCGCCCAGGGTGAAGCGCCCCAGGCTCTTCTCGAGGATCAGGCCCGCTCCCCAGTCGACCCGCCCACTGCCGAAGCCGCGGCGTGCACTGCCGGTCGGCAGCTCGACGCCCAGGCGCAGGGCGACCCCCGGGAGCGCGCCCTCTTCGCGTACCAGGTTGCGGGTCAGGAACAGGGGCAAGTCCGCGAAACCCAGGCGGTCACCCTCCAGGTCGTAGACGACGCTGTCCCCCACCTCGAGGTGCATCGAGTAGCGGTCCTTCGGCACCAGACTGCGACCCGAGTCCGGCAGCAGGAAGGCGTCGTGGAAGGCCTCGACCGTGCCGTCGAGGAAGCCGGCGGAGGCGTACAGGGCGCCCAGCTCGAGCTCGATGTCCATGCGCTCCGTCAGGCCGTGGCGCAGGCGCAGGGAGCCGCGGGTCAGCTCGCCATCGAAGGAGACCCGGCGCGAGCGTGTCTCGAACAGCTCGTGCAGGCTGACGTGCTGGGCCGAGACCTCGACCCCCGTGGTGCCCCGGGCCTGGGTCGCCGCGCGCCGCGGGCGGGGCGCGAGGAAGGTCAGGGACAGGGGGTGGATCACGCGCTGGGCCAGGGGGCCGCGGACGGCGTCGCGACCCTCACCCGTGAGACGGCAGCCCGCGACCAGCCCCAGCAGGGCGAGCAGCGCGGGAACGACGGTTGCGGGCGGTCGTCTGTGGGGCGGGGACCGGCGTAGCGGAACCCGCGACCCGCGGAGGAGCTGGAGCATGGCCTGGGGATAGGTCGCCGCCAGGCCCTTGGCCGGGCCTACCCGGAGGGCCGTGGGGCGTAACCCACGCAGCGCGAAAGATTCCCGTGGTCATGCGGGCGCCGACCCGCGTCTCTTGGGAACCCGTACAGCGAGATCCCATGACATCCATGAAACAGATCCCCCTCGCACGCCGCCTGGCCCTCGCCCCGCTGCTGCTGCTTGCCACCTCTTGCCTCGAGAACGAGGAAGAGATCCACGTCCACGCCGACGGTAGCCTCGAGATCCTCGTGCGCTCCCGCGGCGACGTGGGCGACCTGGCGGATGGCGCCCCGGTCCCCCTGCACGCCCCCTGGATCCCCGTGGGCGAGGCCACCGAGCGCTGGGTCGGGAGCGTGGGCGCCGCCACCAGCGGCGCGAGCGTCGCCGCTCGGGTGGCCGCCGGAGCTGCCCACGCCATCGCCGCGGGCGAGGACGAGCTCGAGCTGGCCGCCTACGGCCACTTCCAATCGGCCGCGGACGTGCCGTCCTTCGCAGCGCCCCCCGGAGAGACCTTCGCCAGCGCGCTGCTGCGGCGCGACGTGCGTCTCGACGTGCGCCGCGTCGGCAACGCGGTCGTGTACTCCTTCGAGCGTACGTACCGCGCCCGCGAGAGCGACGGCAGCGACATCTGCGACGGCGCCGACGGTGTGCTCTCCGACGAGCAGAAGCAGAAGCTCGAGGACGGCAGTGACCCGGGCCCCGAGGCCTGGGCCCTGCTCTCGGCCAGCCTTGTCGAGCGCTCCGCGGCCGACGCCGAGCGACTCGTGCGCGACGCCCTGGCATCGATCTACCTGGAGGGGGACGCCTCCCTGGACCCGGCTGCCATCGCGCCGATCGTCGCGCGCACCCAGGCGGCCAGCGTGGAGCTCTTCACCCCCGAGCGCCTGAACCAGATCTGGCGCGCCCTGCTGACCCAGGAGAATGGCGACGCCCTGCTCGAGCTCCAGCAGGAGGTGCGTGACGTGTTGCGGCACATCCTGGGCGAGGGCCTCGCCGCGCAGGGCATCGGGGCGCCCGTGCGCCACGCCGTGGCGGAACGCCTCGAGTGGCGCTTCGCCGCCATCGACCACGACGCCGACCTGGCGGACGAGTCCTTCCAGCTGCGCCTGACCCTGCCCGGCACCCTGGTCGACACGAACGCCCACGAGCGCGACGGCGACGTCTGCGTCTGGTCCTTCGAGGCCGAGGCCCTGACCCGCGGCGACGTGGTGATGCGCGCCGTCTCCGTCCTGGCCGACTAGCGGAGTGGGCCAGAAGTTCGCCACACATGTTTCGCCCCCTTGCGTCCATGGCTGCGTTGCAGCTCCTTCGAGTATCCCACCGAATACGCGGCGTCGCTGCGCCTTGCCACGAACACAAGGTGACGGAACACATGCACCGAATTTCTGGCCCACCCCACTAGCGCCTGCGTGGACCGGTCCATGGGTGAAGAGCGCAGCGAGCGCGCCCTCTTCGAGCAGCTCGTGCAGCAGCACGGCAGCGCGGTGCAGGGCGTCTGCCGCTCGGTCCTGCGCGACGAGCACCTCGGCGCCGACGCCGCGCAGGAGGCCTTCCTGCGCCTGTGGGCCACCCTCGAGGCCGGTCCACGGCCGCGGCACTTCGGCGCCTGGCTACGCCGCGTCGCCGTGCGCGCCTCCCTGGACCTGGTCCGCGCCGGGCGCGCCCGCCAGCGCGCCCACGAGGTCGCGCCGCCCGCCCTCGAGCGCGACGCTCCCCCGCCCGCGGCCGCCCAGGAGGGCGAGCTGCGCGAGCGCTTCGAGCGCGCCCTCGCCACCCTCCCCGAGGGTCAGCGCACGGTCTTCGCCCTGCGCCACGACGCGGGCTTGCCCCTCTCCGAAGTGGCCGAGGTGCTCGGGCTGGCCCTGCCCACCGTGCGCACCCAGTTCGCCCGCGCCGCCCTCGCCCTCGCACACAAGCTGCGAGCCTTCGCCCCCGACCCACGAGCCGAATGACCATGGACCACCGCCTGTTTCGAGAGCACCTCGCCCTGGCCGCCTACGACGAGCTCGACGCCGAGGAGAGCGCCGCCCTCGAGGCCCACCTGGTCACGTGCGCGGAGTGTCGTCGCGTGCAGCAGGAGCTGCGCGCGGGGCTCGGCGCGCGCCCGCGCGCCGCGCTCGACACGCCGCCGTCGCCAGCCTGGCGCGCCGCCCTCAGGCAGCGCACGGGCGCCGCCGAAGTACCGGACACGGCGCCGAGGCACCTGGGGCGCCGCGCTCTCGAGCTGGCCCTGGCCTTCGCCGCGGGGGTGCTCCTGACCTGGAGCCTCGTTCCGGGCGCCCCCGCGAAGGCCCCCGGAGGGGGCCTGGAGGCCGTGTCCTTCAGCCGGGCGACGCCCCCGCCCCAGGCCAGCGGCCGCACCCGAATCGTCCGACTCGCGGAGCAATGGAAGCGTGAATAGGGCTTCCTGACACCGGGAGCGGCGGCCGTGTTCGAGGCATGTTTCGTTTGGATCGGGGAGCCCAGGGCTGCTCAAGAAGCGATGTGCATTCGGGCCGATGAGCGGGCCTGCCGGGGAGGTTCCGGCGCCCACGATGCTCTCCACTGACACCTTCGTCGCCCTGATGGAACCCACCCGCGAGGGTGGCTCCCCCTCCCGACTCGAGGGGGCCCTGCGCTCCGCCTTCCCCCAGGTCGAGCGCTTCTGCGACCCGGGCGACTGCCTGCGCGAGCTGCCCCGCACGGGCCCGGTGGTCTTCCTCGTGGACCGCGGCTCCCTCGAGCAATCGGAGCTCCTGTGGTTGATCCTGCTGGCCGAGTCGCGCCGCGGGCCGGTGCTGCTGCTCGACGAGGGTCCCATGAACTTGGTGCTGGAGCGCGCCGGTGTCGCTGCCGTGCTGCAGCGCGCCAGCCTCGAGGGCGGTGGAGCGCTGCTGCCCGACTACCTCGGCCTGTGTGTGCAGAGCGCACGCGGCGCCCACGAGCAACGCGAACTCAGCGCCGAGGTCGAGGAGCTACGCCAGCGCGAAGCCACCCAGCGCAAGGAGTCCGCCGCCCTGCGCAGGGAGACCGAGCACTTCGTGCGCGACGCCCTGCACGAGTTCCGCACGCCCCTGACGTCGATGCACGAGTTCGCCTCGATCCTGCACGATGGACTCGGCGGGCCCCTGACCGACAAGCAGCACGAGTACCTCGAGTACGTGCTCTCCGGCACCCACGACATGCTGGAGCTGTTCGACGACTTCCGTGACTCGATCCGGCTGCGCCTGGACGACCTGCCTACCATGCTCGGCACGCACGAGCTGAAGGAGATCGTCGAGGCCGCCCTGGCCGAGGCCGAGACCGACCGCGTGACCTTCGAGGTCGAGATGCCCCACCGCGGCGCCGAGCTGTACGCCGATGCCGGCCAGCTACGCACCTGCCTGGCGCGCGTCCTGTCCTACGCCGCCAAGAGCACGCCGCGCGGGGGACGCGTGAAGCTGCGCGCGCGCTCGATCGATAAGTCCTGCGAGTTCTCGATCTTGAACAACGGCCCCACCCCCACCGAGGGTGACGCAAGGCTCATGCGCGAGGGCGTGTTCACGAACCACTTGCAACGCAAGTCGGTGACCAAGGTGTTCGGGATCGGCATCGAGCTGGCCCGCGCCCTGATTTCGCTCAATGGCGGCCAGCTGGAGCTGACCGCGGATGGGGAGCAAGGTTCAGTCCTGTCGTTCCGCGTGCCCAAGCACAAGCCCGCCCCCGCGGGTAGAGCGAGCGCTCGCGCGGTCGCCTGAGGACAGGACTCTCAGAGGGATTTTTTGGAGGCTATCGCTGTGGAGAAAGTGCAACGAACGGTTCTGGTGATCGACAACGACGAGAGCGTGCTCGACGCGATCGCGGTTCGACTCGCCGATCAGGGCATGGGCTGCATCACAGCCCTGACCGGGACCCAGGGGCTCCAGGAGTTCCGTGAGAACTCGGTCGATCTCGTGATCACCGACCTCAACATGCCCGGCTACGACGGGATCTCCCTGGCGGAGACGATCCGCAGCACGAGCCAGATCCCGATCATCTTGATGACGGCCTACCCCTCGTCCTACACGGACTGCACCGAACACCTCTCACGCACGCTCATGCTGACGAAGCCGTTCGCGTGGAACACGATGCTCGACCTGATCGAGACCGAGTTCGCGCTCTCTTCGAGCTGAGCTGTCGCGCGTACCCGCCGCATTCGGCGCCTTGCGATCGGACCCTCGCCCCTGCGGGCGAGGGTTCAGTCGTTCTAGCGCGGGCCGCGTTCGGGGAGCGCCACGTCGATGCGGAAGTCCTGGCGTCGATAGACGCACTCGCCCGTCGCGCCCTCGCACACGAAGTACAGGGCGTAGGCCCGCAGGCTGACGGGCCCCGCCGCATCGTCGGGCGGGACGACCTCGAAGTCGAAGCGCCGCACCTCGCTCGAGACCTCCTGCGCGGGCACGTCCAGCCGGAAGAGGTTGCGCGGCACGCTCCAGCCCTGGGGCACGGCGACCCACACCACGGCCGGCCCCGCGTCATTCGTCCAGTGCACGTCGCGCTCCGTGTTCGGGCGCAGGGCCACGTGCACGCGCGAGGTCGGCCGGGTGCGCACGCGCCCCCCGGCGGCCTGGGTGTGCAGGGCGCTCGCAGTCTCGATCCTGACCAGCTCGCTGTCCGTCAGCACCTCGCGGCGCGGGTCCGGGGCCTCGTCCTCGGCCTCGCGCGAGCCGAGCTCGGCGCTCGGCCCAGCGACCTCCGAGCCGGTCAGGGGCACGCGCAGCACG
>JAJFFA010000333.1 GCA_021776885.1 Planctomycetota bacterium | reverse complement strand
CGCGCCAGGGCTGCTTCGTGCCGAGCATGCGATAGATGAGCAAGACGAGGCCGAGGGAGAGCAGGCCGTAGACGCCGAAGAGCGCCGTGTGGGCATGCACCGGCGTCGTGTTCAGCCCCTGCATGAAGTAGAGGGCCACCGGGGGGTTGATCAGGAAGCCGAAGAGCCCAGCCCCGACGAGGTTCCAGAAGGCCACGGCGACGAAGAAGCGGATCGGCCAGCGATAGCGCTCCATCCAGGTCGCCTTGTGCTCCAGGCGAAGAGTCTCCAGTGCCTCGCGTCCGATGAGGACGAGCGGAACGACCTCGAGCGCGCTGAACATGGCGCCGATGGCGGTGACGGACACCGGCGTTCCGCTGAAGTAGAGGTGATGGAACGTGCCCGGGATCCCGCCCAGCAGGAAGATGGTCGTCGAGGCGAGGAAGGCCCGCTTCGCGCTGCGCATGTTGACGAGGCCGAGCCGGGTGAACAGGAAGGCCAACGTGCCCGTGGCGAAGACCTCGAAGAAGCCCTCGACCCAGAGGTGCACGACCCACCAGCGCCAGTACTCGGCCACCGACAGGTGGGTGCGCGCGCCGTAGAACAGACCCGCCCCGTACAGCGTTCCGATCGCGACCACCGAGACCGTGAACAGAGCGATGATGCCACGCCCTTCCGCAGGCCGGCGAAGTGCCGGCCAGAGCGCACGCAGCATGAGAAACAGCCAGAGCAGGAGCCCGGCAAAGAGAGCGATTTGCCACGCGCGCCCGAGGTCGAGGTACTCGTACCCCTGGTGACCGAACCAGAAGCCCGCATCGAGTCCGAAGATCTGCTGGATCGACAGCCACTCCCCGGCCAGGGATCCGGCGACGACCAGTAGCAGCGCCCCGAACAGGACGTTGACGCCGAGTCTCTGATGACGCGGCTCGCTCCCACCGATGATGGGCGCGAGGAAGAGGCCGGAAGCCAGGAACGCGGTCGCGATCCAGAAGATCGCGGTCTGGACGTGCCAGGTCCGGGTGACGGCGTAAGGCAGAATGCCGGACAGCGAGATGCCGAAGAACGAGTCGCCCTCGATGGTGTAGTGGGCCGTCAAGGCGCCGAGCAAGACCTGGACGACGAAGAGCGCGATGACGATGCCCGCGTACTTTGCGCAGGCGCGCATCGACGGCGTGATGCCGACCTGACCCAGGGGATCGTGCTGGGGCACCTCGAGCGGGCCATCCGACCTGCGCTTCGCCTCGTGGTACCAGACGAGCCCGCCGACGGCTCCCAGGAGCAGCACGATGCTCAGCACGGACCAGAAGATGCTTGCCGCTGTCGGACGGTTGCCCACGAGGGGCTCGTGCGGCCAGTTGTTCGTGTAGGTGAAGCTCTCGCCGGGACGCTCGGTGACGCAGGCCCAGGACGTCCAGAAGAAGAAGTCGCTCAGGCGATCGAGCCTCGTCGGATCGGTGACCGCGTCGTCGTGGAGGGCGTAGTCCTCGCGCAGGCCGTCGAGGGAAGGGTGCCCTCCGAACAGCTTCGTGAAGTGGTCGGCCGTCCCGGCCATGGCCGCGGCGCGCTCGTCGCTCACCACCAGGTCGCCGGTCTGCTCGTCGTACCGGTTTGCCCGGAGCTCCCGCTTGAGGCGGCCGTCCAGCCCCTCCCGCGACTCGACGTCGAGCTTGTCGTAGGCGACCCCGTGCTCCGCCCGGCTCCAGACGTCGCGCAGCGCGAGCGCCTCCCGATGGAGCCAGTCCGCGGACCAGTCGGGAGCCTGGTAGGCCCCGTGTCCCCAGATGGATCCGACCTGCTGGCCGCCGACGCTCTGCCAGACCTGCTGCCCGTCGAGGATGTCCTCGCGCGTCATGAGCGTCTGTCCTGATTCGCTCACGACGCGGTCTGGAAGCGGAGGAGCCTGGCGGTAGATCTCGCGCCCGAAGAAGCCGAGCAAGAGGAAGGACCCGCCGACCACGAAGATCAGCGCCGCCCAGAGTCGTTTCTCGTTCCGCATGGGGAGCCGATCAACCGCGCAGCGCGCGGGGGAAGAGGATGTTGTTCTCGGTGTGGATGTGCTCCATGAGCTCTCGCTCGAGCTCGGCGAGGCCAAGGTAGAGCGCGCTCCAGGTCCCGCAGGCTTCCGGCGGTGGCGTGTACTCGCCGGTCAGTTCGCGCAGGCGCTCCAGGTTCTTCCCGTGGTCTCGATGCTCCTCTTCCATGACCCGGATCGGAGTCGCGGCCATGTGGCCCCGTCCGCTTCGCAGCAGCGGGAAGAGCACCTGCTCCTCCTTCTGCATGTGGAGCTCCATCTCCTCGCCCATCTTCTCGAGGTGCTCGGCCAGGCCGCGCGGACACGAGCTCTTCTGCGCATGGACGTCTTCGACCTTCCTCGCCATGGCGAGCAGCCGAGGGAGCTCCTGGCGGTGCGGCTCGTGGAAGCGCTCGAGGATGTGGTCGATGACCTCGGGCAACGGCCGCGTATCCCAGCGCTCGAAGCTGCCGGGCTTGCTCGCCTCGGCTCGGACTTCCGCGAGGACGGAGTCGGCGTCGAGGCCCGCGGATGCGCAGGCTTCCGCGAGGCTCACGTGTCCGCCGCAGCAGAAGTCGAGGCCGTGGCGGTGGAACACGCGCGAGGCACCGGGAAGGGTAGAGGCAAGCTGTCCGACACTCGGGTCGGGCTGAAGCGGCTGTTGAGTCGTGGTCATGGGAGCTCTCCGGGGTTACGGGTTCGATGAACACAGCACAGACCGTGCCGGGCCGGCGGACCGTTGCCAATTCAGCACTTACGGCGGAACGCTGTCATTATCACAGCGCCTTTATTAGAGTGTGAATCGCAACCATGCTGCGATGATGACAACGTCCCCCAAGCTCGATGACCTGCTGCCGATCGCCCTCGACATCACCGCCTCCCTCACGGCGAAGAACCGATCCGAGCGGCTCGTGGACGCGGTCGTTCAGGCTCTTCACTGCGATGCGGCGGTCGTCCTGCGCCTGGACGGAGACGAGCTACTCCCCGTCGCTGCATACGGACTCTCGCCCGACGTCATGGGCAGGCGCTTCGCTCGCGCGGATCACCCGCGGCTGGACATCATCTGCAGCCACGACACGCCGACGCTGTTCCCCGACGACAGCCCCTTGCCAGACCCCTACGACGGCCTCGTCGACGGAGCGCCTCACCTGAACGTCCACGCCTGCCTCGGGTGTCCGCTTCGAGTGGATGGCGAGCTGATCGGCGTTCTCACGGCAGACGCTCTCGAACCCGGTGCCTTCGATACGGTCGACAAGCGCTACCTCGTTCACCTCGCCGCACTCGCCGCCGCTGCGCTGCGAACGAGCGACCTCATCGACGTGCTCGAACGGCATGCCAGCCACCTGGGTCTGGTGGCCAAGGACCTCGTGCAAGACTTCCTGCAGCGACGCGGGGGGCTGCTTATCGGTGAGAGCGACGTGATGTCGCGCTTGAGACAGGAGATCGAGCTCGTCGCCAGCTCCGACTTCCCCGTGTTGGTCACCGGCGAGACAGGAGTGGGCAAGGAACTTGTCGTACGCACGCTCCACGCCCAATCGCCTCTCTCCGATCGCCCACTCGTCTACGTCAACTGTGCCGCCCTTCCGGACTCGATCGTGGAGAGCGAGCTGTTCGGACACACGAAGGGCTCCTTCACGGGCGCAGAGAAGGAGCGGCCAGGCAAGTTCCGCGTCGCCCAGGGAGCCAGTCTCTTGCTCGACGAGATTGGTGAGCTTCCCTTGCACACGCAACCCAAGCTACTCCGCGTGCTGCAGGAGGGGGAAATCCAGCCGGTCGGTGCCGATCACACGGTCCACGTCGACGTTCGCATTCTCGCAGCGACCAATCGGGACCTCGAGGCAGAGGTCCGGGCAGGCCGCTTTCGGGCCGACCTGCTGCATCGGCTGGATGTTCTCCGGATCCGAGTCCCGGCGCTGCGCGACCACAGGGAGGACATTCCGCAACTCACGGGGCATTTCGCAGACCACGCTCGCCGCCGGCTAGGCACGGGGCCGATCCGCTTCAGCCCGGATGCTCTGGCGGCTCTGGTGCGCAGGTCGTGGCCAGGCAACGTTCGAGAGCTGGACAACGTCGTAGCCCGAGCCGTTCTCCGGGCCACGGTCGGCGTGACCCGCGGTCACCCGGTCATCGTGAACGTCTCCGACATCACGGACAGCCCCCAGTCGGCAGAGGAAGCCGTGCCGGCTTCGGTCGGTCCGTCCACGCTGGCCGCGGGTTCGACGCTACGGGAGGCCGTGCAGGAGTACCAGCGCAGCTTGATCCAACAAGCCCTCGAGGACGCAGAGGGCAACTGGGCGGCGGCGGGCCGCTCGCTGGGAATGCACCGCAGCAACCTGTACCACCTGGCGAAACGACTCGGTCTACGTTGAGGGCTCCCCCCGAGCTGGAAGTCGCAACTACCCCGTCGAGCCCCTCAAGCCGTAGGGACTCGCAGGCGTAGCTCGAAGCAGGCAAGAGCTTCGGCCGCCTCGCGCGTCCTCTCGTGTGAGCCCTGCTCGAGGCGCTCGCTGTCTTCGCTCCCACGAACCCTGGTCAAGTTTCACCGTGCGTTCTCGAGCGAGATGGAGATGCCCGCAGCAATGAGCTCGGCACCAGCACCGCTATCCGCCGCAAGCGCCGCCTTCACACGGTTTCTGAAAGGAGCAAAGGCGAGGAGCGCTTGCGACGCGACCTGCACAAGATCAAGCGGGCTCTCCGTCGCCCGCACCCAGGCCATCCCGCCGTCCTGACCACGACGCCTCGCTGCGAGCACCGCGTCGAATGCATCGCAATCCTCTTGAACGGCATCGAGCGCACGGAGCACGAGCGCCTCTAGCCTGAGTTCTGCGTCTCTCCACTCGGGAAGCTCATGAGCAGCATGAGTGATTCGCCCGACCTTGAGGAGCAAGCCGACTCCGCAGGCCACGGCAGCGGCAGCCGCCGCGCCCCCTGCCGGGGTGGGGGTCCTGCCGCCAAGAGCGTTGACGAACTCGTGCAGCCCGTGGCTCCTCCCGGGGGCCGCCATCAGGACCGGGCACCCCCGACCCGGAGCTCCTGGAGCTCGGCTCGTTGCCAAACGCCCGGCTCATCCTGAAGCCACTGGATGTTCAGAATCCCCTCGGGAAAGGGCTGCCCGATCTGCTGCAGCGCGACCTCGGCCAGGCAGAGGCTCCAGCCTTCAATCCACAGCGAGAGGTCGCTTCTTTGCTCCTCCGAGCCGTGGCAGAGGACATAGAGGTCGATGTCGCTCCCCGGACCCGCATCTCCTCGAGCCGTGCTGCCGCCGACGAACACGCGCGACACGCCGAATCGTTCGGGATCCAGGCGATCGGCGAGCGCTTCAGCAAAGCGCTGGCGCCATGCCCAGTGATCGCGACCCGTCGCCGTACGCTCACCGAGCAGCTCGGTGTGCTTCCATTCCAGGTACTCTCCAAGTCGCCCTGCGACACGTCGAAGTAGCTCGGCCTCTTCCGCCAGGAACGGCTCGTCAGCGCGCATTGCAGCATCGCCTCGGTCGCTCACCGAGAGGCTTCCCACGTCGACCCGCCACAGAAGAATGGGCTCCGACATCACCCGCGCGTCCGAGGAGAACCCTGGCCCGACGTAGCTCCGGCCGAGGTACTCGATGGAGGCCCCCGTCGAATCCGGGTGTTGCCAACCGGCCGGGAGCTCCTCGAGCACACGCAGGAACGCCCGCGCCGGGGTTTGCCCGCGATCAGAGACGACCGCATCGACGGCGTAGAGGCAGCGCAGCTCCTTGGCTCGCTCGCGAAGCGCGTGAATGTCTTTCATCGTAGGGAGCCAAGCGGCCTCGATTGCCCGGAATTGCGGCTCCGACCACGAAGTTCGGCATCCTCCAGGGTGGATTGTCGTTCGGCGTGGGGCGCCGATCAACCACGCAGCCCGCCCGGGAAGTTGTTGTTCTCGATGGGGTCTGCTCCGCAGCAACTCGGTCAACGCCGGTCGAGCTTGGCCTCGCGGCCCTGTCATCCTGGCAGCCTGGAGTTTCAGAGCTGCCAGCCTGGCGACCGGGACGAGACGCGAGCGCCCAAGAACGGCAGCTCGGAGGGGATGAACCGCCTGGCACATGGCTTGCGTGCTAGCTCGCCGAACCCTCGAGAAGCTCCGTGCGAACGGCAACTCTCCATACCGAGTTTTGAAAACGGCATGTTGAAAGTCACCCCCGGGGAGCAAGAGCTGACCAACGCTCGTACGGGATAGCCGTAGAGAGTCGTGTCTAGCGCGGTAAAGCGCGCGCAAGTCAATCCGCTCCCGCGCGGTCAAGGGGACCGCTGCACCTCGCGCGAGAGCGTTCTGAATGCAGCCTACCCGAAGGATAAAAGGAGTAGATCCGATGAAACCTCTTGTTCAAACGATCACCGGCTTGCTCGCCACGTCTCTCGTGGCCGGGCTGTGCTTCGCCGGACTGGCCGCGGCCCAAGGAACCGCGCAAGACACAGAGAGCGTGGAGCGCCAGGAGGCCGCGGCGACGAGCGCCACGACCGACGAGCTCCAGGATCCCGTGGAGAGTGCGGTTGAAGAGAGTGGGACCGACGCGGCTGCCGAGCGTCGCAAGAGCCTCATCAACGATGCTGTCGAGGCCCTCGACGAGACGCAGAAGGCACTGACCGCGCTGGAGAACGGCGACACCGAAGCCGCGCTCGAGTCGCTCGCCATCGCGACGGGCAAGCTCGACCTGGTCGTCGCTCGCAACCCCGGCCTGGCCCTTGCGCCGATCGATGTCCGGATGGTGACCCACGACCTCTACGCAACGGTAGAGGACATCGAGAAGATCCGTGAGCGTGCCACGAGGCACCTGAAGAACGGTCGCCTGCAAGATGCTCGCGCCCTGATCGAGGGACTCCGGAGTGACCTCGTCGTGGAGGTCTACAACGTGCCGCTGGCGACGTACCCCGCCGCAATCAAGGCCATCACTCCACTGATCGACGCGGACAAGATCGACCAGGCGAAAGTGAGTCTTCAGAGCGCCCTCAATACGGTTGTGGTAACACAGAAAATCCACCCGCTGCCCATCATCCGAGTCGAGCACATGCTCACTCGGGCCGAGGAACTGGCGGAAACGGAGGACCGGGAAGGTGAGCAGAACGACGAGTTGACGAGGCTGCTTGATGGCGCGCGCTCGCAACTGGAGTTCGCCCAGGTTCTCGGCTACGGCCAGGAGGCCGACTTCAAGGAGTTCTACGAGCAACTCGACAAGATCATTCGGAAGACCGGGGGCGGCAAGTCCGGGACTGGCTTCTTCGACGTGATCCGGAACGCCCTCCGCTCTTTCGGCGGTGACTCGTCGGGGGGAAGTTGACCGCTGACCTGACCTGACCTGCGCCCACGAGGGCGCCCGACACCAAGGAGAATTTCGAACCCATCGGAGGTATCAAGATGATGACCCACCTGATTCCCTGGAAACGATCCGAGAACCAACAACGCAACGGC
>JAJFFA010000332.1 GCA_021776885.1 Planctomycetota bacterium | reverse complement strand
GACGAGGAGTGGCAGGGGCGTCGTGCCTGGTGTTTCGCCCTGGGTGCCCTCGGGGATGGAGAGGCCGTCGCCAAGGGCGGATCGCTGGCCTCGGGCGCCACCCTGGGGGCTGCCATGCTCGCCTCCGCGGCCCTGGTGGGGGTCCTCGCCTGGCAGGCGAACAACCAGGACGTCGCCCCGCCCCTGGCCGCCTTCGACGCAGCGCTGCTGGGCGCGGTCGAGTCTTCTACGGCCGCGCCAGCGGGCCCGGCCCCGGCGCTGGGCGCAGACGCCAGCGGGCTGACCCGGAACACGGCCGGGCCCGCCGCGGGCGCTGGGCGAGGGCGCAGCGCGCCCGCGGCGAGATCTGGCGCGGCGGTCTTCTTCCTGCGCGATGCCCAGGGCGGCGTCGTGGACGATGCCCGCGCCGGCTGGGAGGACGACCTGGGCCACTGGCATCAGGACCAGAGCGACTCCCGCGGGCGCATCGAGCTTCCGCAGCAGGACGCTCGTGGCGAGCTCTTCATCAAGCGCGACTCGGCCTTCCTGACCCGCGTCCTGGTCGACGCAGCGGCGGGCGAGCGCGAGCTCGTGCTGCCGCCCGCGCACCAGGTGGCGGGGGTACTGCGCATCGATGGGGCGGCCCCGAGCTCGTCGCTGCGCTTGACCCTGACCCTCGACCAGGCGGTCCTGGACGGGAAACCGCTGCCCGCGGGGTGCGAGGGCCTGGGCCCTGCGCGCATGGCCTTCGCCTGGACCGACGAACGCGGCGGCTTCCGCTTCGGCGGACTGGCAGCGGACTGGACGGGGTCCGTGCGTCTGCCGGACGAGCTCGTGGTCCAGGGGCGTGAGGGGACCGGTCCCGCGGCGCAGCACTTCCCCCTGGATCGGCCGGCCGCCGCTCTCGTCCTGAACGCGACGTGGAGCACGACCTCGCCCGCGGGCCTGGCGCCAGGCCTCGGGAGCGCGGCAAGCAGGCGCCTTCCGGTGTGGGTCGAAGGGCCCGAGGGACCCATCCAAGGGGCGTACGTCCGTCTGCTCGACCCCGCCACGAGCTTCGCATCGAGTCCCGAGCAGACGGACGATTCTGGCAGGGGTGGTGTCGACGTTCCGGATTCTCTTTGGAGACAGTCGGACGTCGGCACCACCGTTTCGACCCGAGGGCCCGAGGGCGCCGGCGCGGCACGCCTCGAAGTCTGGGCCCTGGGCTACCAGACCCGCTCCCTGGCCTGGGCGCAGGTCACGCGTGACGCAGCGGACCCGCTCCGGGTGCGCCTGGTGCGCGCGGGCGGCCTGGCACTGCAGGCCATCGATGGTGAGCTGGCCCTGGGCGGAGCGCTGCTGCGCGTCGACCCGCCGCCGCCTTACCTCGACGCCTTCGGCGGCATCGTGCAGCGTCCCGCCGCCCTCGCCGGGAACCTCCTCGCAGAGGGGGCCGAGGGGGGCGGGGCGCTCTTCCGCTGCAGTGCTTCCGGGCGCCTGGACCTGGTTGACTTGCGCACGGATCGCGCCCTCGAGCTCGAGCTCTTCGACCGCCTGGGCAACCCCTTGACGCGGGTCAGCCTGCCGGCCCTGGCTGCGGGCGAGGTGCGCCAGGTGAGGCTCGAGCCGGCGCAACACCTGAACACCCTGAGCGTGCGGGTCCAGGACGCGGACGGGCGACCCCTGGTGGGCGCGACCCTCGAGCTGGGTGGGCAGCGCGTGGCCCGCGTGCGCAGCGACGCGAGTGGCCGCATCGATTGGTGGTACGCCCGCGGAGCCCCCGTGCGCTTCGAGCTCAAGAAGCGTGGCTTCCTGTCCGAGATCATCGAGGGCCTGGACCTGGCGGGTCTGGCCCAGCCCGCGCTCTTCAGCCTGTCGCGGACACGCGAGGTCGAGCTCACGATCCCTGCCCTCGCCACCTGGCCTGCGGCAACGCGCCTCTCGATCGAGGCCGTGGACGGGCGCGGACGCAGCTTCCCGGCCACCCGGCACCCCGACGGGTCCGACGGGTGGCGGCTGGTCGACGTCCCGACGGAAGAGCTGGTGCTGCGCCTGAAGGCCCCCGGGCGCGAGGTCCACGAGCAGGCGCTCCCCGCGGGCGTCGACACCTGGAGCGTGGACCTGGGACGCTTTCGGTAGCGCCGCGCGGGTGCCCGGCGTGCAATGGCGCGTGCCATGCTCCCCGCCCTCGTCCTCGCCCTCTGCGCCCAGACTCCGGCGCCGCTGCCCGCGCTCCTGCCCGCCCACGCGCCAGCCGAGCGCCGCGCCGCCTTCGCGCGGATCAGCGCGGCGCCGGACCCGCTGCTGCGCGCCCCCCTGGTCGACCTGCTGCGCTTCGCCGACACGCGTGACGAGTGGTTCGCGGTCCTCGACGCCCTCGGGGCTGTCGAGGGCGAGGACCTGCGTGGGCTCGAACGACCCTGGTACCACCTGACCCTGCGCCTCGCGGCGGACAGGGAGCTGCGCCTGCCCCCGGGCTACGCCGCCTGGAAGGGCGAGCTCCTGGCTCAGCGCGTCGACCCGAACTTCCGCCGCTTCCTGCACGCCGGCGTGGCGACGCGGGTGCGCCTGGACGAGGTCGTCTGGGGCGGAGTCGCGGTGGATGAGATCCCGGCTCTGGTGCTGCCCGACGCCCTGCCTGGCCTCGTGGCGGACTACCTCGAGCCCGACGAGCCGGTCTTCGGCGTGGCTCTCGGCGGAGAGGCGCGCGCCTACCCCCTGCGCATCCTCGACTGGCACGAGATGGTCAACGACGTGGTCGCAGGCGTGCCCGTCGCGTTGACCTACTGCACCCTGTGCGCAGCCGGCATCCTGTACCGCCGCGAGGTCGCTGGGCGTCTCTTCGAGTTCGGTTCGTCGGGGCTCCTGATGCGCTCGAACAAGCTCATGTTCGACCGCGGCACGGACAGCCTGTGGAACCAGATGACGGGTCGCCCGGT
>JAJFFA010000331.1 GCA_021776885.1 Planctomycetota bacterium | reverse complement strand
ATGCTGCGCTTCAGCGCGCGCAAGACGATGATGATCGCGCAGCAGCTGTACGAGGGCGTCGAGGTGCCGGGCGAGGGCTCGGTGGGTCTGATCACCTACATGCGTACCGATTCGGTGCGCGTCTCGAACGAGGCGATCGAGCAGGCGCGCACGTTCATCCAGTCAGACTTCGGTGGCGACTACCTGCCGGACAAGCCCAACCAGTTCGCGACCAAGTCCAAGTCGGCGCAGGAGGCCCACGAGGCCATTCGCCCCACGGGCGTGGAGCGCACGCCGGACAAGCTGCGCAGCTCCCTGAGCGACGACCAGTTCAAGCTCTACAAGCTGATCTGGGAGAAGTTCGTCTCGAGCCAGATGGCACCCGCGCGCTTCAGTATCACGACCGCGGTCTTCAAGGACCCACGAGCCCTCGGAGCCGGCGAGGACCAGGTCGACGCCACCGAGTTCAACGGGCAGCCCGTGGCCAACTTCGTTGCCCAGGGCGAGATCGAGCTCTTCGATGGGCACCAGCGCGTGTTCAAGGTCGGGGGGCGTTCGGATCGCGATGCCCCGGCGCTGCCCAAGCTCGAGCAGGGCAAGGAGTACCAGCCCAAGAGCGTCGAGCCGAGCCAGCACTTCACCCAGCCGCCGCCGCGCTTCACGGAGGCGACGCTGGTCAAGGAGCTCGAGAAGAAGGGCATCGGTCGGCCCTCGACCTACGCCACGATCATCTCGACCATCCAGGACCGCGGCTACGTGGTGCTCGAGAACCGCCACTTCGTGGCCACCGAGCTGGGTGAGATCGTGACGCTGCAGCTGGTCGAGCACTTCAGCGACATGATCAACACGCAGTTCACGTCGCAGATGGAGGGCAACCTCGACCAGATCGAGAGCGGCGAGCTCGAGTGGCGCAACGTCGTGTCCGACTTCCACAGCGTCTTCTCGACGGACCTCGAGAAGGCGGAGGTTCAGATGAAGAACCTCAAGCTGAACCCGGAGCTGACGGACCGCAAGTGCGAGAAGTGCGACTCGCCCATGGCCGTGCTCTACAACAAGCGCGGCAAGTTTCTGGGTTGCTCGAACTACCCCGAGTGCAAGAACACGATGCCCGTCGACGGCCCGCGGCCGAAGACCGAGGTGGTCGAGACCGACTACAAGTGCCCGAAGTGCGAGAAGCCGATGGTGATCCGCACCGGCAGCCGCGGGCGCTTCCTGGCTTGCACCGGCTTCCCCAAGTGCAAGAGCACGGCGTCGGTGGATGACGACGGCAAGGTCATCGAGCCGGCGAAGACCGGCATCGAGTGCGAGAAGTGCGGCTCCGAGATGGTCATCAAGGGCTCACGGCGTGGGCCCTTCCTGGCCTGCTCCGGCTATCCCAAGTGCCGCAACGCCAAGCCCCTGCCCGAGGAGCTGCGCGAGCCGCCGCGGGAGACCGGCGACGCCTGCGACAAGTGCGGTGCGCCGATGGTCGTGAAGACCAGCCGCTGGGGGAAGGAGTTCGTCGCCTGCTCGGCATATCCCAAGTGCCGCAACACGAAGGACCCCGAGAAGATGGCTGCAGAGGCGGCCGAGGCCGCGGACAGCGGCGACGGCGCCCCCGCCGATTCGGAATAAACCGCTCAGGCGCGGCGCAAGAGCCCCCCTGGCCAGCGCTTCGCCGGGTCGACCGGTGCGTGCGATTTCGCTACACTCCGCGGCCTTTGCTGCAGTCCCCGAGCGTCGGGGCCCCCCCATAGGAACCTCGAGGAGCATGATGGAGATCTCTGAGATCCAGGTCGACGGATACGAGAAGGTGGTTCGTTGCCACCACGAGTCCTCCGGCTTGCACGCTCTGATCGCCGTCCACGACACGACCCTGGGGCCGGCCCTGGGCGGCATGCGCATGCTGCCCTACGCCTCGGAGGACGAGGCCCTGTTCGACGTCCTGCGGCTCTCGAAGGGCATGACCTACAAGTCGGCGGTCGCGGACACGGGTCTGGGCGGAGGCAAGTCCGTGATCCTGGGCGACCCCAAGCAGCTCAAGTCCCCCGAGCTGTTCGAGGCCATGGGTTCCTTCGTCGACAGCCTGGGCGGCCAGTACATCACCGCCGAGGACATGAACATCGGGATCCCGGACCTGGACATCGTGAGGCGCAAGACGCGCTACGTGACGGGTCTCTCGCGCGAGTCGGGCAGCTCGGGCAACCCCAGCCCGTACACGGCCTCGGGCTGTGTGTTCGGCCTGCGTGCCGTCTTGAAGGAGATCTACGGTGAGGTCGACTTCAACGGCAAGCGCATCCTGATCCAGGGCGTGGGCGCGGTCGGCGGACGGCTGGCCGTGCTACTCAAGGAGGAGGGCGCGCAGGTCATTATTTGCGACATCAACGAGGCCCGCGTCGACGAGCTGTGCAGCCAGTACGGCTTCGAGTCGGTGCCCGACGAGACGCACCTCGATATCGAGTGCGACATCTACACCCCCTGCGCGCGCGGGGCCGGGATCAATGACGACACGATCCCGAAGCTGCGCTGCAAGGCGGTCGCCGGCTGTGCCAACAACCAGCTGCTCGAGTTCTCCCACGCCAAGGGCTTGCTGGAGCGCGGCATCCTCTACGCCCCGGACTACGTCATCAACGCCGGCGGGATCATCAACGTCTCGGTCGAGCTGCTCCCGGGCGGCTACGACGAGCTGGTCGCGATGCAGCGCATCGGCAAGATCGAAGACAACCTGCAGAAGGTCTTCGAGATCTCGAAGAGCCAGGGCATCCCGACCAACGAAGCGGCCCTCGAGCTAGCCGAGCAGCGCATCTCCGCCGGCCGCAGCGCGTAGGCCCGCCCGCGTCCGGGCCGGCGCTCAGTCCTTGCGCAGGAAATCGACCAGGTCGTTTTCCAGCTCGTCCAGACCGTAGTCCTGCACGGTGAGGCAGCGGTACACGATGCGCGCCAGGAACTCCGGCGTGTTCGGGTTGAGGTGCTTCGGGGGCGTGTAGGACAGGAAGTAGGACAGGGACAGGCGCTCGACCTCTCCGCCTTGCTCGCGACCGGCGTACTGCCACGGGACCTCGTCGAAGGGCAGGACGCCCGTCAGGATCTCGTACAGCATGACGCCGATGGCCATCACGTCGGCCTTGCTGTCGCGCAGGAGGAAGGGGTTGTAGTGGGGAGTCGTCGTGATGACGCCGCGACCGTCCGCGCGCATCGCCGGGTCGAGCATGACCACGCTGCCCGAGGGCTTGATGATCAGGTTCTCCGGCTTGAGGTCGCCGTGGTAGTCGAGCTGGCCACTGGCGCGCAGCTTCTTGAGCGAGCGCACGATGGTCAGAAACCAGTTGAGCCGGATGCCCTCGAGGGCGCGGATCTTCTCGCGCAGGGTCTTGCCGCGCAGGTAGTCCAGGACCGCGATCGGGCGGCCCTCGTGACGGAAGCAGTCGTGCACCTTGACCAGGTTCGGACTCTTGCCGCCGCGCAGGAGCTCGGCCTCGCCACGGATCAGCTCGTCGATCTCGTGCACATCGAGGAAGTCGATGCGCACCCCGTCGTTGCGGAAGAAGATGGCCTCGGCCGGGGTCTCGTCGGGGCTGATGCCCTCCGGCCGGCGTTGGTTCGTGATCTCGAGGAAGCGGGTCACGTAGCGGCCGCCTCCGGCCACGTCACCTACCTTGAGGGCGTAGGTGTCGCCCTTCTGGTCCTCGGCGAGGTAGACGAGGGAGAAACCACCGCGGGCAATGAATTCGGTCACCCGGTAGGGTCCGATCTTCTCGCCGACTTCCAGCTTGATCATGGGGGAAACGATCCTTGGCCCTGCGCGATCTGGGGACTGATGGGCACCACGTCGCAGTGCCGGACTCCATTCATCGAACGGCGGGCTGCGTGGATTGAGCCCTTCCCTTGGCGGTGGGCTCCATGACTCCGCAGAAGCGGCGCGAGCGGGGGCGATTTAGGGCGGGCGGGGCCCTGGACTCGTGGCCCGAACCGGCCTCAGCCCCTTGACTGGCAACGACTTGCGCTGGAAACAGGCGCTCGGAGGGCCGACCCGCTCAATCGCCCTCAGGTGGGCTCGTGAGGCGTCGACGTAGCTCGCTGGCGGGAATGGGCACCAGCTGGACGGCCCCCGTGCCCCCCAGGATGCGTCCGACGCCGGCCTCGAGGGTGCCCGTCCCGACCCACTCGGGCTGCTCCTGGAACGGCCGGTGGCGCCAGGCCCGGCCCTCGGCGTCCACCAGCCCCAGCTCCTGGCCGTGGACATTGGAGACGGAGTAGAAGAAGCGCGCCTGGCGCTGATCCTCCAGCCGCACCACCGAACCCAGGTCGCGCTCGCCGGAGCGCACCAGCCAGGCGCCCTGGGCCAGGGCCTCGGTGGCGACCGCGTTCTCGATCCCGGGCAACTCCTGTTCGACCGTGGTCCTGCACCCGGCCACCAGGGCCAGGGCTACAGCCAGCCCCAGCCGACCGATCCCGGGCGCGGGGCGGCCTGCCCCCGGGCATGTCTCCCAGCCGTGCAGCGTCATGCCCTCCATCCTACGCCCGATCCCGGCCGGCTTTCGACCTGGCCTTCGTCTCCCTATAGTGCAAGCGTGGATGACTACGCCCTGGACTGCTGGCGACGCGCCGCGTCGATCGCCGCCGAGTGCCGCAACTGGGCGCGCGACGAGATCAAGCCCGGCGTGCGCGTGCGCGACGTGCTCGAGGGCATCGAGAGCCTGATCCGCGAGCGCGGGGCCGAGCCCGGGTTCCCGGCCCAGTCGTCGCGCAACCACGTCGCGGCGCACTACTGTTCGCCGCCGGACGACGAGATGTGCTACGAGGAGGGCGACTGCGTCAAGGTCGACCTGGGCGTGCACGTCGACGGCTACATCGCGGACAACGCGACCACCGTCGACCTCTCGAGCGACGGGCGCTGGGGCACGCTGGTACGCGCCTCCGCCGACGCTCTGACCGCGGCCATCGCCACGGTGGGCGATGGCGTGCCCGTGGGCGAGGTGGGCGCCGTGATCGAACGCACGATCACCGCCGCCGGCTTCGAGCCGGTGCGCAACCTGACCGGCCACGGCCTCGGGCGCTGGAAGGTGCACACCGCGCCGCAGATCCCGAACTATGCCGAGCGGGGTGGCGGGCGCTTGCGCGCCGGCATGGTGATCGCCATCGAACCCTTCGCCTGCACCGGGCGTGGTTCGATCCGTGAGCGCGGCAAGGCCGAGGTCTTCATGATGGTGCGCCCGCCGCGCAAGGCGCGCGCTCTCGACCGCGAGGTGCTCAAGGAGATCGAGGCCTGGCGCGGCCTGCCCATCGCGCGCCGCTACTTCCGGCACCTGGACCAGGATGCGGTCGAGGACACCCTCTCGAAGCTGGCGCGCCAGGGCTCGCTGATGCGCTACCCGCCGCTGGTCGAGGAGGAGGGCGTGATGGTCGCCCAGACCGAGCACACCATGTATATCGGTAGCGACGGCGTGGAGATCCTGACGGCGTGAGGCCGTGAAGGTCGCGCTCGTCTCGACCTCGGCCGCGGTGCGCTCGGGGATTGGCGACTACTCGCGCAGCCTGGCGCGGGAGCTCGCGCGGCGCTGCGACCTGTCGGTCTTCGTGGAGCCCGGCGGCGACACGCGCACACCCTTCGCCGGCCTCGAGTGCCGCGACGTCGACGAGCTCGTGCCTGCGCAGCACGAGCGCATCCTCTATCAGGTCGGGAACGAGCGCTCCCAGGCTTTCATGCTGCCCCT
>JAJFFA010000034.1 GCA_021776885.1 Planctomycetota bacterium | reverse complement strand
GGCTCATTTTGCCGGTAGATCGAGCCTGGCTCCGTACGCTGGTTTTCGCTCCGTACGCTCTCCTCGCGGTCATGGATGCTGGAGCTTGACGCGCAGGGTTGGGTGGATGGGGTTGCCTGCGAGGCTTATGGGCAGGGTTGTCGTCTGGCCGGCGGTGATCTGGAAGTCGAGCTCTTCTGCGCCGGGCCTGCGTAGGCGGTAGGCGCCCGGGGGTAGGGTCGGGTCGCAGAGCCAGCTGGCCGCGCGGTCGAGGCGGGCGCTGCGGACGAGGGTTTCGCTTGCGCCATCGCGCAGGAAGTCACGCTGCAGCGGGGAGCCGTCCCGTCCCACGATAAGGACCTGCGCTGCGCTCCTCCCCGCGGGCTCGCCCGAGGCTTCGAGGCGCAGGCGGCCGCCGAGGCTGACCTGCAGCGGGAGCGGGCTCACGCCGCCGGCCAGCACGTCGAGCGCGACCTCGGCCGAGAGGCGCGCGTAGCCCTGGTCGGCGAGGGTCGTACCCCGGGCCGGCAGGGAGGCGCGGGCACGCAGGGGGCCCGCGGGGAGGCCCGCGATCTCGAGCTCGTCCCCGCGCTCCAGGGTCACGCTCCGGGACCAGCCCTCGTCCCTGCGCTCGAAGACGACGCGCAGGGGGCGCGCGTCGGCGGCGCCCGGGCCCGTCAGCTCGAGGCGCACGCGCCCGGGGACACCGTCGCGTTCGAGCTCCACCACGAGGGGCGACTCCGGGTCCAGGTGCTCGGCCAGGACGCTGCGCTCGACGGGCGTGAAGCCGGGGTGGCTGACGCAGAGCTGCAGGCTCGGACTGGCGTTCCAGAGGCCGCTGATACCGTCCGCGTCGGTGCCCCCGGCGCAGAGCTTCCAGTGCTCCGGAGTCGTCCACTCCACCACGGCGTCCGCCAGGGGCCGGCCCTCGGCGCGCACCGCGACGACCCAGGCCTGGAGCGGATTCTCCAGCACCAGGCCGCTGGCCGGCGCCTGGATCGGGATGCGGTCTTCGAGGCGAAAGATCAGCGAGCGCGCGGGGTCGATGCGCTGGGTCGGCCGCGCGTGGTAGGCGCCGGGGCGCAGCCCGCAGATGCGGAAGCGGCCATCAGCCTCGAGGGCACAGCTGGCCCGGGCGTGCTCGAAGCGATCCCCGCACCAGGCCAGGGGCAGGGGCGTGCGCTCGAGCACCAGCGCGGCCTGGGGCTCGAGGTCGAGGCGCAGCTCCCCCGGCGCCGGCTGGCCGCGGTCGAGGACCGTGCCCTCGATCGACGCGCCCTGCTCCAGCCACAGTGGACCGGCATCCAGCTCCTCCGCGCCGGGGGCTACGCCGCGCGTCAGCGGGCGCAGGCCCGCCGCGGCAGCGACCAGCCACGCGGGCTCGGACGCGGCGATGCGGAAGGAGCCGTCGGCGGCGCAGAACACACTGCGTCCCCGCGCCGGGTCCGGGAGCCCGGGGGAGCCCTCGGGACACAGGGCGACGAAGGCGTCCGCCGCGGAGTAGCCCGGGGGGACGACGACGCGACCCACGACGACGCGCTGCGCGGGCTCGAGCGCAGCGTCCGGCTCGCGGCTCGGCGCCGCTGCCGCGACCTGGGCCCGTCGAGGTGCCGCGGACGACCCACCCACGAGCGGGCTCCCGGGCTGGCGCTGCGGCGCCCGGTCCACGGCCGTCAGGTCCCGGCCTTGTGGGGCGGAGGCGGGCGTCGCGGCGCCCGCGCCGAGGGCTTCGAGGGCGGCCACGTCCGCGTCGGGGAGCGCGAGGCGCAGGGTGGCCAGGCCCGCGACGAGCGCGACGCCGCCCGCGAGCACGAGGGGCAGGCTCGAGCCGGCGGAGACCTGCGCCAGCGCGCGCGACGAGGACGCCGCGCGGCTCCCGAGCACCTCGACGCGCACCGCGTCCAGTCCGCGCGACCCGTCGAGCAGGGCCGCGCCGGCCAGGGCTGCGCTCGGCGGAAGAGCACGGCGCAGGCGCGCGAGGCCGCGGTGGATGCGCACGCGCACCGTGCCGGGGGCCAGCCCGCGGGCGCCGGCGATCTCGGCCGGGCACTGACCGTCGCGCAGGTAGGGGACGAGGACGTCGCGGTCGGTGGACGAGAGGGCCGCGAGGGCGGCGGAGAGGGCCTCCGAGAACTCCGCGCGCTGGGCACTCTGGGCCGGGTCTTCGGGCTGCGCCTGGACCAGGCGCTCGGGGTCCAGTCCGCGCGCCCCCGCACGCCGCGCCCGGCGCACCTCGCGCACCAGGATTCCCACCAGCCAGGGAAGCAGGGGACGTCCCCGGTCGTACCTGGGCGCGCCCTCGAGGGCGGCCAGGAAGGTCGCCTGCACCAGGTCCTCCGCCGCCTGTGGGTTGCGCGCCAGGTGAGCGGCCAGGGCCATCAGCTCGGGTGCGGTGCGGTCGAACAGGGCCGCCAGGGCGCGGGTGTCGCCGCGCTCCCGCCAGCGCACGAAGAGTCGTCCGTTCTTGTCCAGCATGCCTGCACTCCACCGAGCGCCCCTCGACGTTACGCTGCTTCCGCCGAATCCGCCCGCGCGCCCATGAAGCCCCGCATCCTGCTTGTCCTGGTGGCCCTCCTCGCGCTCCTCGCGCTCTGGCTCGGCCTGCGCAGCGGGCTCCCGAGCGCGGCCGGGGAGAGCGAGGAGTCGCCCGCCGACGTGCCGGCCCCCGCGCAGCCCGATCGGCGCCCGGATGCCTTGATCCCCGCCCAGGGCTCCGCGCAGGAGCGCGCGGCTCCCGTTCCCGCCCTGGCGCCCGCCGCCAGCCCCGGGTCGATCCAGGTGCGGGTCGAGCGCTGGCCCGATGGCGAGCCCATCGAGGACGCCGCCCTCGAGTTCCTGCCTGGCCCGGCCGACTCCGGTCCCGAGAACTCCGGAGCGGGCAGCGTGTTCACCGACAGCAACGGCACGGCGCGGCTCACCCCGCCGCCCGCTGCCAGGGCCCTGCGCGCGTCCCGGCGCCGCTTCGAGTCCCTCGAGCTGGACCTCGAAGCCCTGGCCACGGCCCGCGGCCGCATGGCCCTGCGGCCGGACTTCGGCTACGCGGGGCGCCTCGTCGACGCCCACGGCGAAGGCGTGGCGAACGCTGCGTTGCAGGTCGCCATCGATCGCGTCGGCTCACCGGTGGTGCGCGGGAGCGGTGACGAGCGCACGCTGCGCATACGCGCGGACTCGAGCTCCTGGCGCCTCGACGACGTGACGACCCACGCCGAGGGTTGGTTCTTCATCGACCCGCCGCAGCACGCGGGGGGCGCCCAGCGGCTGCGCATCGCCGCCGTGCTCGAGCGGGGGACGGCGGCCGCGGTGCATCGCCTGTCGCAGACGCAGCGCGTCCTGCCCGACCTGGTGCTGGGCGCGGGTCAGACCCTGGCGCTGCGCTTCGTCGATCCCGGTGGCGGGCCGCTCGAGGGCATCGAGGTGCGCGTCGGGTGGCCGTCCCTGCCGCTGCAGAGCGCCTTCCACCAGGGCACGAGCGACGCCGCGGGGCGCTACTCCGTGGTCACGCCCCTGGCCGAGGTCTCCCTGGGGCTCGAGGTCGCGGACTACGACCTGGTCTCCGTCCCCGCGGGCGTCGACGCGGCGGCTCTCCCCACGCACCGCGGTGCCGCCTTCGCCGTCACTGCCCTCGAGCAGGTCTTCGTCCTCGGCCAGCGGCCGCGGGTGTACGGCGTCGTGCGCGACGGCACGAGTGGCCGACCCCTGGCGAACGCGCGCGTCGACGTGCAGAGCTCGGTGACGAGCGGTCAAGGCGAGGACGCGATGGTCTCCAGCCACGGCTGGACCGAGGGCGTCGACGAGCGCGGGCGCTTCGTCGTCGCCCACAAGCTCTCCGGCGACAGTGCCGAGTTGCGCCTGAACATCGAGTGCCCCGGCTACCGCAGCCTGGAGCGCACGCTCGAGGGCCTGCCCGTCGGCTCGCCCGAGCACTTCGAGCCCTTCCTGCTGGAGCCCGCCGCGGACCTCGAAGCGGGCCTCCCCATCGCCGGCCGGCTCGAACCCCAGTCCTCGCGCCCGACCCATGGGCCCGCGCCCTTCGACATCGTCGCCGTCGCCCGCGATCCGGCCGCGCCGGACGAGGTCCAGTTCGTCGGCCGGACCCAGCCCGGGGACGATGGCCGCTTCGAGCTCTTCCCCAGGCAGGCCGTGCCCGTCGCCCACGAGCTGCTCGTGTTCGCGTCCTTCGACGGCTGTCCCATCGCGCAGTCGGGCTGGCTCGTCGGGGCGCAGGCGCGGCGTGACGTGGCGCTGCCCATCGACGGCGCCTTGACCCTCTGGATCGAGCTCGCGCCGGGGGCCGCGGAGTGCGTGGACGGGGTGCGCTGCGAGCTGGCCGCGATCGCGGGCAGCGAAGGCGCCGCCCGCGCCTGGCGCATGCGCGGCGAGCGGGCCCTCGGGCGCGCCGTGGAGGGGCGCGGGCGCGCCACCGAGCTGCGCCTCGCGCCTGGCGCGCGCCTGCGGCTGACGCCGCTGGCGCGCTTCGGGGCGCCCGGAGACTACGGGCCGAGCGCTGACGCCGCGGCGACGGCGGGCCGGGTGCTGCTCGAGACCTACGCGACGGGCTCCGTCCTCGTCTCGGCCCTCGGCTACTCCCACGAGGTCGACCAAGGAGCGATCCTGGCCCTGATCCCCGAGACCCAGGGGCCGCCCGTCTTCCACGCGCGCTTCGACTCGGCCGCGGAGGCGAGCTTCCAGGACGTGCCGCTGGGGAGCTACGCCGTCGCGCTCTACCGCGCGGGTGCCCTCGAGGAGCTGGACGTGATCGATCAGCGCTGGATCCGCGTCGTGGCCGGGCCCCAGCGCGTTGACCTCTATCCCCAATGAGCGAGACCCCGGTCACGGCCAGCCAGGCCGAGCAGCGCATCCGCGCCATGGTCGACTCGATCCCGAAGGGCCGCGTGGCGACCTACGGGCAGATCGCGGAGGAGGCCGGGCTGCCGCGCCGGGCGCGGCTCGTGGGGCGCGTGCTGGGCGGGCTGCCGCCCAGGACGAAGCTTCCCTGGCACCGGGTGGTCAACGCGGCCGGCCGCATCAGCCAGCGCCCCGGCGGCATCCTCGAGCAGCGCCGCCGGCTGAAGCGCGAGGGCGTGGTCCTCGACCGCCGCGGCAAGATCGACCTGACGCTCTACCGCTGGAAGCCTGACTGGGACGCCTGAGCGGCGCGGGCAGGCGCTATCCTCTGCGCCCCGGCCACGGCCCAACCCCGAGTACGGAGCGGACGACAGATGGACGACCCGAAGGTCGAGTACGGAACCTCGGGCGACGACGGTCGCCTGCTGCCCACCCTCTCCGCCGTCGAGTGGATCACCTTTGGCTTCCTGGCCGCCGGGCTGGCCGCGGCGAACATCTACACGACGATGCTGATCGGCTGGGGCGACACCGGCTCGATCGTCGCCGTGCTGGCCGCGGTCCTGTTCCTGGGGGTCTTCACGCGCAAGAAGGCCTCGGTGCAGGTCCTGAACATGGGCCAGACCATCGCCAGCG
>JAJFFA010000330.1 GCA_021776885.1 Planctomycetota bacterium | reverse complement strand
GAGCGGATTCTCACCGCTCTCCGCGACCATGACCGTTGACTCGTTCCGCGCCGTGGACCGCATCCCCGTTCGGACACTCATGGGCGTCGACGTCCATGCAGTGGACATGGATGGCGCCCTTCGAATCTGCCGCGATGCCATCCGACTGCGCGACCCCATCGTCATCGGCGTCGTAAACGCGGCCAAGATCGTCAATATGCAACGCGACGCGTTGCTCCGTGACAGCGTCTTGAGATCGGACCTGGTCCTGGCTGACGGCGCAGCCGTTGTCTGGGCCAGTCGCATACTTCGGCGCAGTCTACCCGCTCGGGTAACGGGCATTGACCTCTTCACGAACCTGCTAGAGCACGCCTCACAGGAGCGCTTGTCTGTCTTCTTTCTCGGCGCCAGCCAAGAGGTCCTCGACACCGTTCTGAAGATCGTTGCCGAGCGCTATCCGAACCTCCGGATCGCGGGCTCTCGCAACGGTTACTATCACGACTCCGAGGATGCCGAGGTCGCCCTCGAGATCAGGACAGCTGACCCCGACATGCTCTTTGTGGCGATGACTTCACCTAGGAAGGAAGTCTTCATGGGGAAGTTCGGCTCAAGCCTCGGCGCACGCCTGTGCCATGGGGTAGGGGGCTCCTTCGACATTCTCGCGGGCAAGACCAAGCGTGCTCCGAAGTTTCTTCAGGCGGTCGGCCTCGAGTGGCTTTACCGAGTCATTCAGGAGCCGCGCCGCATGTGGAAACGGTATCTCGTCACCAATACCCGCTTTATCTGGATGATGCTCCGAGAACTCTTTGGGCTCCGCCCACTGGATCAGTGAGACGGCCCCGCGCACTCCCAAGAGTCATGACAGCTACCCGCCAAGCGGTCTCCACTAGAAACTTCGACAGCGTCGTATGCTTCGGAGGAGGCGATTGGTGGTACCACAACCGCGGCCACTACGACATGCAGATGCTCAAGCGATTGCGTGAGGTCTCGCCTGTCCTCTACGTGAACTCTATCGGCATCCGAGTGCCTAGCCCACGCGAAGGGAGGATGTTCGCGACCCGTGTCCTACGAAAGCTTCGAAGCCTCGGACGTGGACTGAGGGCGGTCGAAGAAAATCAAGCGACCTTCAGTCCTTTCGTCGTGCCGGGACGTTGGGGGCTCGCAGCAACGGGCTGGGCCATGGGGCCTCAATTGCGAAGAGCAGCTAGAACACTGGGCTTCGAGCACCCCCTTGCCTGGGTGACATGCCCACCAGCGTCGCTCTTTGTCGACAAGATCAGGCCGTCTGCAGTGGTGTACCAGCGCACTGATCGCTGGGAGGAGTTCCCAGGGGGCAACAGATCCGCGATGAGGGCATACGACGCAAGGATGAAGGCACGGGCGGACATCACCTTGTTCTGCTCCCGCCTACTCTTCGAAGAAGAAGGCGCTGAATGCAAGAACCCAGTCTACATCGACCATGGAGTCGACTTCGAGCAGTTTGATGCCGCCGGGCGCCAGCCAGCCGCGACCGAGCCGGATGACCTTCGCGCGATCCCCCACCCACGGGTCGGCTTCGTGGGCGGAATTGACAACCATACATTCGACCCCAGCCTCTTCGTGCAGGTTGCGAACCGGATGCCGAACACACACTTCGTCCTGGTCGGCGCCTGCTCGCTGCCGACCGACTGGTGCTTGCTCCCCAACGTGCATCTCCTTGGCCGGCGACCCTACTCGGAAGTTCCAGCCTACATGGCTGCCTGCGATGCGCTCATCATGCCTTGGGCTCAGAACGAATGGATCAAGGCCTGCAATCCAGTGAAGCTCAAGGAGTACCTGGCAGTGGGCCGGCCCGTCGTGACAACCGACTTTCCAGAGCTCCGCCTCTATGACGAGCACGTGAGAATAGGACGGACACCAGCGGAGTTCGAGGCCTTGATCCGATCCGCCCTGGCAGATCCGTCTGGCGCAGCGGCGCGTCGCGACCGCGTGCGCAACGAGACCTGGAGCGCCAAGAGCGATGCCTTGACAGAAGCGCTTGCCCGCCTCGGCATCACACCGCTGCAGGCGGCTGAGAGGGGCGGGGAGCTGTGAAGGTCAGCTGCGTGATTCGAACTCTGAATGAAGCGGAGCTCCTTCACCGCTGCATCACAACGCTCCGGGAACAGCAAGGTGATCATGAGACCGAGTTCGTTGTCGTGGACAGCGGCTCAACGGATGAGACCACGAGCATCGCCAAGGGCCTAGGCGCGAAGCTCCTGTTCGTTGACAAGCAGCCACTCAAGGAGTTCGACTACTCAAGGGCGCTCAATCTTGGAATCGCGGCGACGACCGGCGACTACGTCGTCAGCATCTCGGCCCATGCGATTCCAACCACCAGCACCTGGCTTCTGCCCATGCTGAGTCACTTCAGCGACGACCGTGTCGTCGGCGTCTACTCCCGTCAGGAGCCATGGCCGCACGCAGTTTGGACCGAACTTGCGCGCATTCAACGGCAGTTCTCATCCGCTAGCCGCGTCTTCGAGGGCGAGGCGCTGGACAGCGAAATGCGCTTCAGCAACGTTGCATCCGTCTTTCGCAAGTCCACCTGGAACCAGTGTCGATTCACCCTCCCGGCGGGAGAGGACCGAGACTGGGCGCAGAGGATGCTCAATCGAGGGTGTCGCATCGTCTACGAGGCTGGGACTGCGGTGTACCACTCCCATAACGAGTCTGTCCGGAACCGAGCACGCCGGGCTGTTAACCTGGCGCGCTCCGAAGACCGCGCGCTCGGGCGCGCTCGAACCCTGCCTCGTACGCTCAAGGAGCTCGCGGGATCTATCAAGACCCACACAGGCGAAATCTACCGCTTGGAGGCAAGCCTGCCCCAGAAGTGCTTGTACGAGGTCAGCGCCATCGTCCAGGCGGGCTGGTACGCGGTCGAGATGCTTGGGACAACTGAGTCGGGGTCTTCAGGAATCCGTGTAGGTAGCAGCGGCCGGACGTAGGTCGAGCTGCCAAGAGATACCTTCACCTCCTCCCCAAGTCATTTCTCGGTCATCAATAGCCCGGCTACGATCTCGGCAGCCACGCTGATCCCAGCAGGGCTCCAGTGGCTGTCGTTGGAGTAGTAGACCTGAGCGGCCCCGGACTCCAAACGCGCGGCCAAGAGAGGGTCGAGAAGGTCCACTACCTCGACACCACTAGATCTCAAAGCAGCCGAAATACTCTGGAGCGCACCTCCCGGCGGGTGAGCACTCCCATCCTTTCCCTCGTCACGAATCAAGTCGCGATAGACTTCATACTTGTCGGGAACCAACAGAATAATGAGGCGCGCGCCAATGACTCTACAGCGAGCTTGGACCCGAGCCACGGCGTCTACAATCAGGTCGCCTCCACGATCAGAGTAGCTCCGACCATAGGAGCGAATTCCAGCCTCCAGGAAGAGCATCGGCGTCCCCTTCGGCTCTAGGTGGAGCATCCGAACAGGAGCCCCCAAGCCACGATCCAGCGCCATGGGAGGTAGCCAAGGAGTCGCTCCGCGAACCAGACCAAGCACTGGACTGGACCGAACGAGTGCTGCCTCGAAACGGTGGTTGAAACGCAATGCCACCTTCAGGGAACGTTTGATCTCCCAAAGCCGTGCAGGACGAGTAACACTCCCGTCGACACTCAGCTGCTGCTGAATTCTGCGAAAGAGATGCCCCTCCAATGAGCGTTGGACCACCCCCCAGAGGACCACCCGCTGCTGCGTACTGTCATCGGCTACCTTCGAGGTGACGAAGTCGAGCACCGACTGGACGGGTCCCACCCCCGCCGCCGCGAGGTTTTGCACCCGCATTCCGCTCAAGCGCGCTAACTGCCCTCCGAAGACCCAAGCAGGACGTCCGCCAGCGGTGAAGAAGCTTGCACCGCAAACGACGACGTCTGCAGCATCGGTCGCGGACACGAGCTTCCCGGAGCCGAGGTCGTCAGGAACAGAGAACGTCGCGCGGGCACAGCAGAATTGCTCATCGTACCAAGGAACGCCAGCCATGCGCTGAAGGTCGCCCACTTCAAATGCGTCCACAGAAAGCCCCTGATCTGGGCCCGCGATACGCCCCACCCACTCGACAGCCAGCAGGGTCAGGTACGGACCGGTGACCACTGCAAGCAACACACAAGCTGAGAATCTCGACTTGGCTGCATGCTTCCTGATAAGCCCCGACATCCGGTCGTTCTTCATCTCGCGCCTCCTCGACTAGAA
>JAJFFA010000329.1 GCA_021776885.1 Planctomycetota bacterium | reverse complement strand
TCGAGAAGCTCGAGGTCGAGTTCACGAACGGAGAGCACTACTTCGAGACCATTGGCAACGCGGGCGTGGACGGCCAGGGGTTCTTCATGGACGGGAACGGCCAGGGTGCGGGGTGCATGAACGCCTACTACGGTTCGGATGCCATGACTGGGTTGATCTACGGCGGCCCGCTCCAGGACCTCGGCTGTGATGACACGGGAACCACGGGCTGGGTGGGGGAGGACCAGCTCGGCAACTTCAAGCGCTATCGAAAGCTGGTCTTCGAGTTCGACGACTTCGCTGCGGGCGAAGTGTTCCGCTTCGACTGCGACACCGACGGCGGCGGCTTCCAGGCCAGCGCGCAACCACTCCTCGTCACCGTCACGCTCGCCGACGGCAGCGTGCTCTCCCAGGCCGTTCAGGTGATCTCGCACGAGCGCGCCGAAGGAGTCTTGATCCAATGAGTCTTCACCATCGTCTGCGCCGCCTCTCCCTTCCAATGCTGCTCGTCAGCCCCGCGCTCGCCGTCCAGGTCGACTACAACGGAAGCTACCCGTGGTCGGTGTCGGCGAACTCCGGCCCGGACGCGGTCGTGGGCGGCTGGTGGTACAACCTCGGCATCACGGGCCTGCGGGTCGAGCTGATTCCCAGCGCTCCCAAGCACCTCCTGGTCCAGTACGTGTTCCCCGGCTCGCCGGCCGCCGGAGTCGTGGAGGTCGGGGACGTTCTGACCGGAGCGGGTGGTCTGGCGTTCGTGGAGGACCACCAGGACGGATACGGCCCGGCGGTGTTCGGTGCGCGCGGCCCGATCGGAGAGTTCTCCGTCGCGCTCGAGGTCGCGCAGGCACAGAGCTCTGGCGGACTCCTGGACGTCACCCTCGACCGCGCGGGTTCGGTGCAAGAGGTCGTGATCCCCGTCGGAACGGTGTACGGCAGCTTCTCCGCGAACTACCCGTTCCAGTGCCGCAAGTCGGCCCGAATTCGCGCGGAGCTACTCGACTACCTGGTCGCGACCCAGGGCGCGAACGGGTCCTGGGGGGTCGCGCCGCAGAACACGTTCGCACCCCTTGCGCTCCTGACGAGCAGCGACCCTGCACACATCGCTGCCGCCCGCGCGAACGTACAGTTCCACGCCGACACGACGCGCGGCGACTTCTCGGAGCTGCAGGGCCTCGACAACTGGCGCTACATGGCGGCCGGGATCGTCCTCGCCGAGTACTACCTCTTGACGGGGGATGCGGCCATCCTGCCCGAGCTCCAGGAGGTGCACGACTACCTCGTGCGCGCCCAGTACCGGGACAGGTCCCAGGTCCATCCGCGCGTGCGGCAGACGCACCCCGGCAGCTACCCGAACCTGCCTCGCGAGCAGCACGGTGGATGGGGACACAACCCCGGCTTCGAGGGCTACGGTCCGATCGCGATGACGACGGGTCAGGGTGCATTGGTGCTCGCGCTCATGGAGCGCTGCGGCATCACAGTGCGCAGGACGCGACTCGACGCGGCCTACCGCTACTTGCAGCGCGGCACCGGGACCAACGGCTACCTGTGGTACCTCGACGAGGTCGCGAACGACAACAGCTGGGCCGACGTGGGACGCACGGGAGCCTCCGCCCTGGCGAACTTCCTTTCGCCGTACGCGGACGGCAGCTACCTGGCCGACGCGCTGGAGCACACGGCGCTGATGGGGCTGCACCCGCAGAGCTTTCCGGACACCCACGGCTCACCCACGATGGGCATGGGCTACGCCGCCGCGGCGCTCGCGTTCGATCTCCCGAACCTGCGCCAGATGATGGACGCCAACCGCTTCTGGTTTGCCCTCTCCCAGTGCACCGACGGGAGCTACTACTACCAGCCCAACCGCGACAACGCGGGTTTCGGCTCGGACTCCCGCATCACGGCGAGCGCGATCACGGCGTTCATCTTCTCGATCCCGCTGCAGAACCTGGCCGTGACCGGCCGGCCGTGACCCGCCGATACCGAACCAGGTTCATCGCCGCACACCGCAGCGATCCTCAGACCAGGTTTCGACCATGGATGAGAGCTCCCTGCTCGCAACTTCGACGACGCTGAGCGAGTATGCCGTCTCGTCTTGCATTTCTGCTCGATGGGTGGCGTAGAGCCGGCGCACCTTCGTCTCGGACACACTCAGCCGTTCCGCGAGGACGCGCAGGGTCTGACCGCACAGATCGCGACCGAGTCCCACGTGGGCCATGGACCAACCGTCACGGTCACATTGCCCGCGCTTGACGGCCCAGGGCTCGTGCCGTCTCTCTTCGATGATTCGCTCCAGGCGCGAGACGGAGAGGAGTGGCAGCCCGGGGCGGGTACCGTCCGCGAGGATTGCCTTGCGGACCATCCAATGGCGAGTAGCAGGACTGGCCGCGGAGACGATGTCGTCGAGGGGGTCCTCGCCATCGCCGTGAGCCATGCGAGTTTCGACGAGCTGGGCGAGCGCGGCCGGTCTCTGAACCGAGAGCGTCTGTGCGTAGCGCTCGGGTCGGAAGCGACCCGACGGGCACCTGCTGGCAACCTCTGACTCGACCCATTCTCGCTCGAGCCATGGCGGGCCTGTCCGCGTGGAGTATTGCCGAGCACTTCCCCACGCGTACGTCCAAGGAGCTTCTGCTAGCGCTAGCGGCTAGGCCTGGAATAAGCGCTGAGCGAGGGTTTCGAAGGCTCGAGACGTGAGAGCAGCTCGCTGGCTGCGAGTTCAGGGTTGTCAGCGACCGGATGGAGTCGCTCGTGTGGCCGCGGGACGGTTCCAAGGTGTGCGGCGCGCGATCT
>JAJFFA010000328.1 GCA_021776885.1 Planctomycetota bacterium | reverse complement strand
AGGGGCAGCTCGCTCCCGCGCCGGTCGAGGTAGTGCGCAAGGCCCTCCAGTTCGAGACGCAGCCCCACCAGGCGGGCGCTGGGCTCGCGCTGATCCAGGGCGGCCTCCGCTGCCGAATAGGGCAATGCCGTGGCCCGCAATCGCTCCAGATCGTCGAAGTGCTCCGCTCGGCCTGCGACGAGGCGCGTGGCGCGTTCACTCCACGCGTCGATCGAGTCCAGGCGCTCCGGCGCTGCGGGCCACAGGGCCCGCGCGTCCTGTTCGAGTCGCGCGCAGGCCTCGGCGTCGGAGAGGCGTCGCACGCGTGCCGCCAGGGTGCGCTCGCGCAGGGCCCAGGCCGGTGCCGCGATCAGGGCAAGGAACAGCAGGGCCAGAGCACCCGCGAGGCGCGGCCGGTGGCGCGCAGCGCGCGCGGCGCGCAGCCAGGCCGGGGAGCTTCGCGCTGCCACAGGCTGCCCGCGCGCGGCGCGGCGCAGGTCCGCGGCCAGCTCCCGGGCGCTCGCGTAGCGACGGCGCGGGTCGGGGTCCAGGGCGCGCGCGCAGACCAGAGCGTAGGCCCGAGGGAGAGCGTGGTGAAGGCGAGACACAGGCTCGAGAGCGCCGTGCCGGATCCGTCGTTGCACCTCGTCCTCGTTGCCGCCGAGGAAGGGCGTGCGCAGGCCCAGGCACTCGTACAGCGTGGCGCCCAGGGAGTAGACGTCCGCGCGCGGGTCCACCGGGCCGGCCCCGTCGAGCTGTTCCGGCGCCGCGTAGGGCAGCGAGCCGAGGCGCGTTCCGCTGCGCGTCAGGCGCGACGCGGCGCGCGAGTGGGCCAGGCCGAAGTCCGCCAGGAGCACCCGCCCGTCCAGGGCCACGAGGACGTTCGAGGGCTTGACGTCGCGGTGCACCACGCCGTGCTCATGGGCGTGCTGGAGGGCGTCGGCGACGCGGGCCAGGAGCTCGGCCAGGAAGGCTGGCCCCGACGCGCCCGCAAAGGCCCCGGACTCGACGTCGCCGCCGCCCAGGGCCGCCAGGGCGCCCAGGTGCTCTTCGCGCGAGACGCTCTCCGGCGCGCGTCCGCGCACCGCGTCGAGCAGGGCCTCGAGGCTGGCGCCTTCGACCCACTCGAGGGCAAGCCAGGGCACGCCATCCTGGTCGCCGCGCGCTAGCACGCGCACGATGCCCGCATGGGCGAGGGACGAGACGGCCTCGGCCTCGCGCTCGAAGCGCCGCCGTGCGCCCTCGAACCAGAGCAGCTCGGGCCGCACTAGCTTGAGGGCCAGCGTCGTCCCGGCCGCGTCCTGCGCGCGCCAGACCTCACCCATGCCGCCGGCACCCACGCGCTCGATGAGCCGATAGTCCCCGATCTGGCGACCGGCCGCGTGCTTCACGCGCCCGGTTTCGAGCCCCAGGCCCAGTTGCCCCAGGCGCTGCAGGCGCGCGCGCACCCTGCGCGCGAGCCGCGGGTTGCTGCGCGCCAGGCTTCGCAGCCAGGGCCCACGCTGCTCCTCCAGTTGCTCGAGTCCTTCGGCCACGAGGGCCTCGATCGCGGGGAGATCTTCGACGTCGTCGTCCAGCATCGTCATGCCCAGCAGACCCCCAGGATCGCCGGACGGACGGAATTTGCCAAGATTCCGCCCTGCCCCGCCCGGCTCAGGGCGAGATCACACCGTCGCCAGGCTCTCCGTGATGTTGATCGAGTGGTCTTTGATCTTGCGGTAGCCGTTCAGCATGGTCGAGAAGGACATGCTCAGGATCGGGTTGACGTCGTTCTCGGAGAGCGAGTTCAGGTGCGCGCTGCGCAGCTCCTTGACCGAGCGCGTGATGCTGTCGCCCACGCGCAGCGTGCGCGCCAGATCCACAGCTGCCGGGTTCTGGAAGCCGCGGGTCACCAGGCGCAGGTGCTCGACGACCTCGTCGTGCAGGGCGACCAGGCGCTCGCGTTCAGTGTCACTCAGGCTCAGCTCGTGGTCCGCGATGCGCAGCCGCGCCTTGAGGATCGTGCCGACGTAGTCGCTGATCGACTCGTACTCGTCCACGGTGCGCAGCTGCTGGCGTGCCTCGATCGCGATGTCGTGGGGGGTCTCGGCCGTCAGGACCTCGGTCAGAAACTGAATCACTTCGGCCTGCACGTCGTCCATCATCGCTTCCATCTCGAACACGCGCTCGACGCGCTCGTGTTCGAGGGTGTCGTCGATGAGGTGCTCGCGGGTCCAGGCGAGCATCTGCTCGACGTCCGAGGCCATGTTCGAGATGGCCTGATGGCTGTTCTCGACCGAGAGGGCCGCAGACCCGATCGCCACGTGGTCGAGGGTCAGGCGCGGGGTCTCCTTTCCGCCACGGTCGGGGACGATCCGTTCGAGCAACGCAGCGAACCTGGGCACGAAGCCCACGAAGAGGAGCGTATTCGTGATGTTGAAGCCCGTGTGTGTGGCCGCGATCGCGAACGTCATGATCGTCGTGTGGGCGATGTCGTCGTTCTCGGGCACGAAGCTGCTCGAGAAGATGTCGACCCCGGACTCCCAGGCCACGAAGCTGCCGATCAACCTGATGTAGAAGCCGAAGACGAGGGTGATCCAGAACACCCCGATCAGGTTGAAGGCCACGTGGGCGTAGGCTGCGCGCTTGGCGTTCGTGGTGGCTCCCAGGGACGCCAGCCAGGCGGTGATCGTCGTGCCCACGTTCTCGCCCAGGACCAGGGCCGCTGCGGTCTGGTACGGGATCGCCCCGGTCACCGCGAGGGAGATCGTGATGCCGAGGGTCGCCGACGAGCTCTGCACGAGGAAGGTCAAGATGCAGCCCAGTGCCGCGCACTTGAGCACGCCGACGTAGCTCTCCGGGGAGAACCACAGGAAGGCCTCCCGGAACGCCGGCAGG
>JAJFFA010000327.1 GCA_021776885.1 Planctomycetota bacterium | reverse complement strand
ATCGCCCGCTTCCAGCGCCCAATCCAGTCGAGAATTCCGCGCGGCCCGCTGATTCCCTCGGGAATCCATCACGGAGACCCGGGGCCGAGCGAAACCGCCGCTCCGCCGACCCGGTCCGGGCCAAAGCCCCCTCCTCCGTCCATTGGACCCCGGGGACCCCGGCGCAGAGCCCGCGGTTGCGGTTTCTCCGCCGCTTGCAGGTGCGTCAGGACCCGAACCGTCCGGGCTCCAGGTCCATCACCCGCATCAGGAAGGACCACACGTCGCCCCAGGTCTCCCCGATCTGCTCCGCGCTGGTGCCGTAGTTGTGCCCCGCCCCGCGCACCACCTCGAGGGCGTGGGGATGGTCAGGGCAGGCGCGCGCCTGCAGCTCGGCCACGAACTTGTAGCCGTGGAGCGGCGGGGAGGTCGCGTCCTCCTCCCCCACCAGCACGAGCATGGGCGGATAGCACGCCCCCTCGACCACGTTGTGGTAGGGCGAGTAGGCCGCCAGGGCGGCGAAGGCCTCGGGCTCCTCCGGCGAGCCGTACTCGGGCAAGAGGAACTTGCCCCCCGTGAACAGGGGGTAGCGCAGCATGTCCAGCTTGGGCAGCTCGACCAGGGCGGCACCGAAGAGCTCCGGTCGCTGCATGGCCGCGGCCGCGGCGACGACCCCGCTGGCGCTCGAGCCGTTCGCGATCAGGCCCGCAGAGCTGGTGTAGCCCGCTTCGATCAGGAACTCGGCCGCCGCCAGGTAGTCGTCGATGCCGGTCTGGCGCGTCACGCCCACGCTCGCCGCGTGCCACTCCTCGCCGTACTCGCCACCGCCGCGGATGCCGGGCAGGGCGTAGAGCCCACCCAGCTCCATCCAGGCCACGAGGTGCGCCTGGTACCAGGGCGACGCGGCCCAGCCGTAGGCACCGTAGCCATAGAGGAAGAGCGGACGCGCCGAGCGCGCCGCCAAGGCCTCCTTCTTGCCCGCCACGAACATGGGAATCCGCGTGCCATCCAGGGAGCGGTAGAAGACCTGGCGCAGCTCGAAGTCATCCGGGTCGTGGGACAGCTTCGGACGCCAGGCCAGGCTCGTCTCGCCGCTGCTGACGTCGACGCGGTAGATCGAGCCCGGATCCGCCAGGCCGCCGACGCTCGTGGTGCAGACGCTGCGTTCGGGGGCGTCGGGCAGCCAGCCGATCGAACCCGAGGCGGTGGGCTCGAGTTCGCGCTCGAAGCGACCCTCCCGATCGACGATGCGCACGACGGAGCGCGCGTGGCGGCTGTAGGAGAGGGCAAAGCGCTCCTTCAGCACGCTGACTCCGGTCAGGGACTCCTCGGCCTGGGGCACGATCTCGACCAGCTCGCGCTGACCGGGGGCGAGGGACATGTCCACCGCGACGAGCCGCCGGCGGGGTGCGGCGTTCGTCGTCTGCAGCCAGAAGACGGCGCCCTCGTTGCCCTCGTACGAGAAGCGCGCAGCGGGGATGTGCAGGCTGGCGACCGGGGCGTCCGTGAGCAGGTCGAAGGCGGCGATCTCGTCGTGCAGTCCGCTGAACGAGCTGCCGTGCCGTCGCGACAGGATCAGCCAGCGCCCGTCGTGGGAAACGCGGTGTGAGACGAGCCAGCCCTCGCGCTCTTCCGCGTAGACGCGCACGTCCGCCTCCTGATCGGTGCCGACGACGTGGTACCAGACCGCGGGGCGACCCATCTCCTGGGTCAGGCTGGCGCCCTCGATGCGCTCCGGGTAGCGCGTGTAGTAGAAGCCGGCCTCGTCCCGCCGCCAGGACGCGCCCCCGCCTCCGATGCCGCGCACTTCGTCGTCGAGCACGCGGCCCGTCTCGACCTCGATCACGCGCTCGCGGTTCCACTCCCCCGCCCCGGGGTTGACGCCGAAGGCGACGTAGCGCCCCTCGGGGCTGACCGTGATCCCGGCGGAGCGCCAGGACGGATCCTCGCAGGCGCCCGCGAAGTCGAGCAGTGCCCGCGGCGGCTGCTCGCCCTCCTGCACGTACAGGACCGGATGCAGCGCGCCCGCCGCGGTCTCGTTGAAGAAGCTGCGCGCGCCGCGCTGCACCGGGTTCGAGCGCGAGGCGAAGGAGCGCAACTCGACGACGCGCGCGGCGATCGCCCCACGCTCCTCGACCGGGCTCACGAAGGTGTCGAGCCAGCGCTCCTGGGCGTCGACCCAGGCGCGCGTCTCCTCCGAGGTCATCTGCTCCATCCAGCGGTAGGGGTCGGGCACGCGCTCGCCGTGCAGGACGTCCACGACATCACTCCGCGCAGCCTCGGGGTAGACGGCGCGCCCCGCGTCCTGGGCGGAGGCCGGAGCGGCCAGGAACATCGCGGCGACGGCCACGAGGGGGACGGGGGTCATGTAGGTGGAGGCTTCGGGGCTCATGTGTAGTTTTTTTTGCATTTCGGAACGCACGACCGGAGCGATGCAGGCCCGGCCGGTGGAGGTCAATCGCCGCGCAGCTCGTCGAGGGTGCCGCGCGCCGCGCGGCGCACGCCCGCGTCGGGATCGTCGCGCTCGAGGGATCGGAGGCGCTCGAGAGCGCTGCGACCGTCACTGGGGTCCAGCAGAGCGTCGAGTTCGCGCCAGGCCCCCCCGGCGTAGCCCCCCAGGCGCACCCCGCTCAGGGGTCGTGCTTCGAGCCTGTGGTCGAAGCACTCCAGGGCACGTGCCGCGGCGACGCGCACGGCGGGGTCGGCGTCCTCGAGGGTCTCGGTCACGGCGACGAAAGCGGGCACACAACCGATGGAGGTCAGGGCCCGCACGCAGGCGGAGCGAACCGCCGGAGTCGGATCCGCGAGGCCTGCGACGACGGCCTTGAAGTGGGCGCGGTCGCCCTCCCGCGCAAGGCGCAACAGGCTGCTCGCGCGCACGGCGGCGGAGGGGTGCTGGAGGTGCTCGAGCAGCGCAGCGCTCGTGCGCGCCCCCGCGCGTGGGTCGAGGCGCGCAGCAGCCAGGACCGGGGCACCGCCGATCAGGAGCGCGACGAGCGCGATGCGCAGCCCGAGCGGAAGGGGCCCGCGCACGCGACACGGGTCGAGGATCGAGCGCAGCCGCTCCTCGAGGGCTCCCCCATCGCCCATGCCCACGGCGCAGGAGGGAACACGCGGCTGGGTGCTGAGTCCGCGCGCCACCGCCACCAGCTCCTGGGCGTAGCTCAGGTCGGAGACCCCGACGGCGAGGACGGTGTCGTCGCAGGCCAGCTCGCGCAGGCGTGCGAGGCGGCGCTTCGCGGCGTGGACCCAGGGCAGGTGCCAGGCGAGCGCGGCGGACAGGGCCGCGATCAGCTGCAGCGCCACGTCGCGCCGGGCCACGTGGGCCAGCTCGTGCTCGAGCACGGCCCGCAGGCGCGTTTCCGGCCAACCGCGTGCAGCCTCGGGCAGCACCACCACCGGGCGCCAGAGACCGAAGGTCATCGGGACCCGGGCGGCGGCGCTGATCAGCACGCGCACGGCGCTGCGCACGCCGAGGCTGGCGCAGGCCCCTCGCACCAGGCGCCGGGTGAGCGGGCCGTCCGCGACCTGGGCGGCGTGCGCCAGACGGGACAGGGAGCGGGCCTGCAGTCCGACTCGCGTCAGGGCGACGGCAGCGCCGAGGGTCCACAGCAGGGCCAGGGCCAGGCCCCAGTCGGAGCGGCGCTGGGCGGGGGTCGCGGAGGACGACGGAGCGCGCTCCCCTGAGACGGGCGCCTCGGCCCTCGTACCGGGGCCGGGCGTGTTCGACGCGACAGAGGTCGGCGCGATCGACGCAACGGGATCCAGATCGGCCGAGGAGAAGCGGGCCCGCCCCTCGCGCTCGAGCTCGACGGCGTCGGGCAACGCCTCGGGCAGCCATTCGATCGAGCGGGAGTCGACGCAGAGCGTCGCGAGGGGCAGCAGCAGGATCGCCGCCAGGCCCGCGCCGTGCACCCCGTGGCGCGTCGAGGCCGAGGCCCGTCGGCCCAGGACCCGATCGATGAGGTAGAGGGCGAGGCAGACCAGGGAGGCCTGGAACGTCCAGCTGAGCAGGAAGTTGGCGAAGGGGTTCATTCGCGCCGGCGCTCCTTCTCGCGCTCGATCAGACCCTCGAGCTGGCTCAGGTCCTCATCGGAGAGCTCGCGAGCCTTCAGGCCGAAGAGGGTCGAGACGACCTGCGAGGCGTCGTCCTGGAAGAAGGTCGAGACGACGTGGCGCAGAGCGCTGTTGCGCGCCCGCTCCGGTCGCGTGGTCGGCTCGTAGAAGTAGCGCCGGCCCTCGCTCTCGTGCCGCACCTGGCCCTTGCGCTCGAGGATCGAGAGGGTGACGCGGATGGAGTTGTAGCTGGGCGCATCGGGGATCGCCTGGCGCACTTCGGCCACGCTCGCGCGGCGCAGACGGTGCAGAGCGTCCATGATCTGGCGCTCACGGCGGCTGAGGGGGGCACTCGGGTCGGGCATCGATGGGCGTCCTGCCTCCGTTCTACTCCGGGGCGCCGGGGCGGGGACGCCCTTGTGCAAATTTTACTGCACACAGCGCCTTCCGGGTGGGGTCGGGGGGTGTCGACCGGGTCGGGGCGGCGCGGGGGACCGTCCGTCCGTCGAAACCCGCTCCCCCTGCCTATCCCCCTCGCCCCTCCCCGGGGGTAGGATCGCGGCGTCATGAGCGAGATTGTCCAGATCCGTGGCCGTGAGATCCTCGACTCCCGCGGCAACCCCACCCTCGAAGTCGACTGCCTGCTCGCCAGTGGAGCCTTCGGGCGCGCCGCCGTGCCGTCCGGCGCCAGCACCGGGATCTACGAGGCCCACGAGCTGCGCGATGGCGAAGGACGCTATGGGGGCAAGGGCGTGCTGAAGGCCGTCGTGAACGTCAACGGCGAGATCGCCGACGAGCTCGAGGGTGAGAACGCCCTGGACCAGGGTGACATCGACCGCTCGATGATCGACCTGGACGGGACCCCCAACAAGGAACGCCTGGGCGCCAACGCGATCCTGGGCACCAGCCTGGCGGTGGCCAAGGCCGCGGCGGAGGATTGCGGCCTGCCCCTCTACCGCTACCTCGGCGGGGCCCAGGCGCAGATCCTGCCCGTCCCGATGATGAACATCCTCAACGGGGGTGAGCACGCTGACAACAACGTCGACCTGCAGGAGTTCATGATCATGCCCTTCGGCGCGACCACCTTCGCGGAGGGCCTGCGCATGGGGGTCGAGGTGTTCCATGCGCTCAAGAAGGTCTGCCGCGACCGCAACCTGAACACCGCCGTCGGTGACGAGGGCGGCTTCGCGCCCGACCTGGGCTCGAACGAAGAGGCCATCCAGCTGATCCTCGAGGCCACCGAGTCGACCGGCCTGCAGCCGGGCGCCGACATCAAGATCGCCATCGACGCCGCCTCGTCCGAGTTCTACGAGAAGGGCGTCTACACCATCGACGGCAAGGGCCACAGCTCCGACGAGCTCACCGCCTACTACGCCGGGCTGTGCGAGCGCTACCCCGTCTTCTCCATCGAAGACACCCACGACCAGGACGACTGGGACGGCTGGGTCGGGGTCACCAAGGCGATCGGCGAACGCGTGCAGATCGTCGGCGACGATCTCTTCGTCACGAACACCGAGCGCCTGCGCGAGGGCATCGAGCGCGGCGCCGGCAACGCGATCCTGATCAAGGTGAACCAGATCGGCACCCTGACCGAGACCCTGCACACCATCGCCCTGGCCCACCGCACGGGCCTGCGCTGCGTCATCAGCCATCGCTCGGGCGAGACCGAGGACACGACGATCGCCGACCTGGCCGTCGCCACCAACGCGGGCCAGATCAAGACCGGTGCCCCCTGCCGCTCGGACCGCGTCGCCAAGTACAACCGGCTCCTGCGTATCGCCGAAGAGCTCGGCCCCAGCGCGCGCTACGGTCCCCGCGACCTGACGGTCGTCTGATCCTGCGAGGCGCGATGGAGCAACCCGTGAAGAGCAAGACGTCCGCGGCCCCGACGACCGTCTTCGCCTCGATCCTGTACTGGTCGCCCCTGGCCCTGGCCCTCGCACTCCTGGCCCAGGTCGCCCTGCGCGGTCTGCGCCCGGCGCTCGAGGAGCGCGCCCGACTCGACGCTCAGGCCGAGATCGTTCGCGCGCGACACGCCCACGCCGAGGCCGCGTTCCAGGCCACCACGGCCGAGGTCAAGGCCTGGGACGACCCGGTCTACCACGAGCGCATGCGCCGCCGGCGGGCTGCGGCCGCGGCCGCGGGTCGGTAGGCCGGCGTGCAGCGCACACGGCAGCGCGCGGCCGAGCTCACCCGCGCCCGGAAAGAAGTGTGGGGACGCGCGGCGCGCGCGGCCC
>JAJFFA010000326.1 GCA_021776885.1 Planctomycetota bacterium | reverse complement strand
GCACCGCCGCGGGGGCTCCGCGCAGGCGCTCGAGGCTCGGGATGGCGAGGATCACGGGCCCCAGGGTCATCAACAGGTAGGACAGGGAAGCCGGGTACTTCGCGGTGTCGAGGAAGGCCAACCAGGCGGGCCGGTCGGGATCGGCCGTCGTCCAGGGGCGTGGATCGCCGTAGAGGTTCGTGGCGCGCAGCATGAAGAACAGGGCGATCGCGAGGGCTCCCGTCCAGTGACAGATCCTGTCACGGCGCGCAGGGTTCAGGGTCAGCACGCGGGCGAAGACGAAGCCGGCCGCCATCACTCCGACCCAGGGCACGATCGAATAGAGGACCATCAGCACCGGGCCATCCGCACCGAGCTGCAGCGGCCCGCCGGTGTAGAGCACGCGCCAGAACCAGGGGTACGACTCGCGCCAGGGCGAGCCGTGCATCCAGTGCGCGCCGGCCGCGTTGTGCCCCGCGATCAGAACCAGGGCCACCACGGCGAGCAGCGGCCGCGGCAGGAAGACCAGGCCGGCCATCAGGACCATGCACCAGCCGATGGCCCAGATGACGCCGGCCAGGAGGTAGACGTCGAACTGCAGGTTGAAGGTCCAGGCCAGGCGCAGCAGCGTCAGCTCGAGGAAGACCAGCCACAGGCCGCGCAGGAACAGCGTGCGCGCCACGGCCCCGCGGCTGGAGGACGCCATGGACAGGTAGGCGGAGACCCCGGCCAGGAAGATGAAGGCGGGGGCACAGAAATGGGTCACCCAGCGGGTCAGGAACAGGGCTGGTGTCGGCCCGCCGGCGGGGACTCCGGAGTAGACGCGCACATGGTCGAGGGCCATCAGGACCATGACGATGCCACGCAGGAGGTCGACCGCCCGGACCCGCGGCCCACGCCCGGGCAGGTGGACGTGCGGGTCAGCTTCCAAGGCGGTGGTCGCGGCAGATGAGCTCACCCTCGCCGCTGCGCAGGTAGAGGCGACCGGCGCAGAGCACGGGCGCGCTCCAGAGGACCGAACCCCGCTCGAAGACCGGGTCGCGGGCCAGCTCGACGTAGGCCTCGGGCGTGGCTCGAGCGACGACCAGCTCGCCGTTCTTGGTCAGGATCAGGAGCCGGCCGTCCGCCGCGCTGATCGAGCCCAGGCCCAGGCCACGCTTGCGCCAGCGCTCGTTGCCCTCGAGGTCGATGCACTTCAGGACGGCCTCGTCGAGCCCGTACAGGTACTCGCCCACGCGCACCACGCCGCCCAGCTTGGCACGCAGGGCGAGGCTCTCGAAGACCGGTACCACGCGGCGCTCTCCGCCCTCTTCCTCGAAGCCCAGCAGGGCGCAGCCGTGCTGGTAGGCCGAGGCCAGGAAGACGCGCTCGCCCAGGACGATCGGCATCAGGCAGTTCACCGTCGACTCGCCCTTGCGCCAGGGGTGGAACCAGAGCTCGGCCCCGTCGCCGCGGTCGAGCACGGCCAGTCCCTCCTTGGTGAAGACGGCCAGGCAGGCGCGCCCGCCGATCTCGAGCGGCGCGGGGGTCGAGTACATCGCCAGGTGTTCGCGCGAGGTCCACAGCACCTCGCCCGTCTCGGCCTCGAGGGCGAAGGTGCTGCGCAGATTCACGTAGACCACGCCCGCGTGCAGCAGGGGCGAGCCGCCGAAGCCGTAGCCCGTCGGCTCGAGCTCGAACTCGGCCGCCAGGTCCCGCTCCCACAAACTCGTGCCGTCCTCCGCCGCCAGACAGCGCACGCTGCCACGGCGGGTCGTGAGGAAGACACGCGCGCCCGTCACGGTCGGCGTCGTCAGGGTGCCGCCGCCGTGGCCCAGGGCGTCGCGCTGCGCCGGCCAGCGGCGCGCCCAGAGCTCCTCGCCCGTCGCCGCATCGAGGCACCAGGCGACGTCTTCCTCCCGCTCCACATCGAAGCCCAGGGTGACCAGGCGTTGCCCCGCGATCGACGCGCTGGAGTGGCCCAGGCCCACCGCCCGGCGCCAGAGCTCCTCGCCGCGGGTGGACCAGCCGCGCTCCGGCGAGCTGCCGTCCCGGGCCGGGCCGCGGAAGGCGCTCCAGTCCGTCGTGGCATAGGCGGCGGAAGACGTAGCAGAGCGCGTCGGCGCACCCGCGGCGGGGTCGGCGGCGCGCGCGTCCTCGCGCGGCGGCACGGCGGGCGTCGGGGGCGTCGGGGGCGCGGCCGCAGCCACCGGAGCGAGCTGCCAGGCGTCATCCAGCTCGCCCTCCCGCGGCCAGCCCTCGATACCCTGCAGGGCCGCGACGCGCTGGGCCGTCGCCACGTCGCTCAGGCGCGCGACGATCGAGAGGGCGACCCGCGCCCCCGCGCTCCCGTCCCGGGTCGTGATCACCTGCTGCGCCACGGCGACGGGCCGGTCGCGCACGAGGGTCGCGTCGGGACTCAGGTCCTCGAGGCGCTCGGCGAGGTAGTCGGACCCGACGGCGACCTGCCCCGCTTGCAAGAGCCCCGCACGCGCGACGAGCAGGGCGCCGGAGCCCACGGCCAGGACGCAGCGCGCCCGGGCTCCCTGTTCGGCGATCCAGCCCGTGACCAGCGCGTCACCCTGGGCCGCGTACGCCCCGCGCCCCCCCGGCACGACGAGGATGTCGAGCGCCGGGGCGCTCGCGAAGGACGCGTCGGGGACGAGGGCGCCGAGGACCTCGGTGTCCAGGGCATCCGTCGTGTCCGCGACGGACGTCACGAAGGTCTTGCGTGACGTGGCCAGGCAGGCGAGCAGCGGCGCGCTGCTCGCCAGATCGCAGCCCTCGTACAAGAGCACTCCCACGCGCGGGTAGTTCGCGGCCGGAGCGAGGGCCATGCCGCAGCCGGGACAGTCCCCCGCTTCGGCGCGCAGGCTGTGGCAGTCCGTCCCGCAGGGCGGGCAGATCCACTGGTCGGGAGCCGTGGGCCCTGCGAGGCCCGGGAGCGTGTTCGGAACGAGGGCGAGGGCGAGGGCAACGAAGAACATGGGCAGATCGGCGGGGAGCGGGGAGCAGAGACCACGCTGTCTCCGCGCTCCCCTGCCGATTCTGCCAGGTCCCTGCAGACTACTTACGCCGGGGGCGCGAGATGTCCGCGGCGGGCCGCGTCGGGACCCGCAGGGAGTCCAGGAAGTGCAGCAGCGCCTCCTGGTCCAGGCTGCCCAGGTTCGAGAAGTTGACCGCGGCGAACTGGCCCTCGCCGCCGTGCATCTCGATCGCAGCGCGCAGGGTCAGGGCACGGCCATCGTGCATGTAGGGCGCCGTGTCGGAGGCACCCCACAGGCGCGGCGTGATGAAGAAGGGATCGAGGGGGCTGCCCGTCGTCTCCGCCAGGTCGGGGCCCATGTCGTGGCGCTTGAGGTCCGAGTACAAAGGTACCGTGACCCCCAGGCCGTTGGAGCGGAAGTGGGCCGGACCCGCCACGAGGTCGGCCGAGTAGAAGACGTTGGCACTCGGATCCGTCGGGACCTCCGGCAACGCCAGGCCCAGGGTGGGCGAGAGGGTCTCGAGCGCCGGGACGTGGCAGGTGGCGCAGCCGGCGCTCTCGAAGACCTGGGCTCCGGCGCGCACCGCAGGCAGGTTCCCGCCGGTCTGGCTGGGACGCTCGAGGTTGACCGCGAAGACGTGCAGGGCCGAGACCTCGCCGGCGAGGACCTCGTTGACGACGCCGTCGCCGTCCGCGTCGACACCGCTGCCGACGACTTCGGCCGGCTGCATGCCCTGGTGGAACATCAGTGCCCCCAGGTCGAAGGCGCGCACGGACAGGAACTCGCCCTTGCGGCCGAAGGGGCGCACCACGAGATCCTCCTCGATGCCCTCGACGTTCGAGGTGTCGAACAGGCCGCTCTGGGCGTCGAAGACGATGCTGCCGAAGTCGATCCCCTTCGCGACCAGGGCGACGGCGCTGCCCGGGTTCGCCTGGGCCTGGGCCTTGAGCGCCTGGAGCTCGGCGGTCATCTCCTTGCCGGCCAGCTCGACGCCCCCGGCGCCGTATACGAAGGGCGGGTTGATCATGCGCCCATCGACCTCGGCGCGCAGCGAGCCGTCGACGTCCCCGACGTCCATGGACGTCAGGCCGGGGAAGGCACTGGCGGAGATCCCGCCCACGCCGGCGACGCCGAGGGTCGGGGGCACGGTGGCGTTGCTGATCACGCCGTGGCACTCCTGACAGGACTGGCTGTCGAGTCCGTTGAGGCGCATCCAGGTGCCGTTCGCCGTCGGCCGGCCGCCCGGGGACAGGGGGTCCGCGGGGTCGACCGGGCCGTCTCCGAAGCCGTCGAAGACGTTGAAGGAGGTGGTGAAGATCTCGAGCCCGCGGCGCCGGATCTCGCGCTCCGAATAGGACCCGTTGACGATGTCGTTCTGGGTCATGCGCGGGGTGGGCATGGCGGGGCCGTCGACGGGGCCTCCAGCAGCTCCCTGGGCCAGGGCGAATGAGGGCAAGAGGAGCGCCGCGAAGCTCGCGGCGGAAAGTACGTGAGTCATGGGGTTATTCAGAGGATGGGTCGAGAGCCAGAGCCGGATCGTCTCTGGAAACCTACCCCTGAATTCGGGTTGGGGCGGAGCGCTCCTGCCGGACCTGCGCGCGGGGTCTATACTCGGCGCCCGCGATCCCCCTCCGGAGCCACCATGAAAGCCGCCAACAACCCCGTCCCCACCCGCCGTACCTTCCTCGCCGGCTCCGCCGCCGCCGCGGCTCCGCTGATCCTCCCCGGTCGCGCACGGGCCGCCATCTCGAAGGACGACCCCGACGTGCTGCGCATCGGCCTCGTCGGCTGCGGCGGGCGCGGGACCGGCGCTGCGATGCAGGCCATGAACGCGGAGGACGGCACCGTGGTGCTGACCGCCGTGGCCGACGTCCTGGCCGACCGCCAGGAGGCCAGCCTCAAGAACCTGCGCGAAGCCCTGGGCGACAAGGCCGGCCGGGTGCAGGTCGACGACGAGCACAAGTTCCTGGGCTTCGACGCCTACGAGAAGCTGATCGCGTCGGACGTCGACGTGGTGCTGCTGGCCACTCCGCCCCACTTCCGCCCGGCCCAGCTGGCCGCCGCGGTGGGCGCGGGCAAGCACGTCTTCTGCGAGAAGCCGGTGGCCGTCGACGCCCCCGGCGTGCGCTCGGTGCTGGAGACCGCGAAGAAGGCCAAGGAGCAGAAGACCGCCCTCGTGACGGGCTTCTGCTGGCGCTACAACTTGCCGCACCGGGCCATCTACCAGCGCATCCTCGAGGGCGGTGTGGGCGACATCCGCGCGATCCACTCGACCTACCTCGCCAACCCCCTCGCCCAGCGCCCGCGCCAGGACGGCTGGAGCGACATGGAGTGGCAGATCCGCAACTGGTTCCACTTCCTGTGGCTGGGCGGTGACCACATCGTCGAGCAGGCCGTGCACAGCCTGGACAAGATGGCCTGGGCCATGGGCGACGTCGCCCCCGAGTCGGTGACCTGCATCGGCGGCCGGCAGGCGCGCTCGGGTGCCGAGAGCGGCAACGTCTTCGACCACTTCTCCGCCACCTACGAGTACCCGGGCGGCGTCAAGGGCTTCCACGCCTGTCGTCAGATGGAGGGCTGCACCAACGAGAACTCCGACTGGGTGATGGGCTCGAAGGGCGTGGCCACCATCGATGGTTGGGCCAACAACTACTACATCGAGGGCGAGTCGGAGTGGGAGTACGAGGGCGAGCAGTACAACATGTACCAGAAGGAGCACGACGAGCTCTTCGCCTCGATCCGCGCCGGAACGCCGATCAACGACGGCACCTGGATGGCGAACAGCACGATGCTCGCGATCATGGGTCGCATGTCGGCCTACACGGGCCAGCGCATCACCTGGGAGCAGGCGATGGCCTCGACCGAGCGCCTGGGCCCGGCGACCTACCGCATGGGCTGGGTCGGAATGCGCCCCAGCGCGATGCCCGGCAAGACCCGCGTCAGCTAGCAGTCACACTCTCCCCATGATCCACCGACGCAGTCTCTTCGGTGCTGCGGGGGCCGCCCTGGCCCTCTCCGCCGTGAAGCCGAGCTCCCTCGTCTTCGCCCCCGGGCCGCTGGCTGCCGCGCCGAGCCCCGGCCGGCGCAGCCTCAAGAAGTGCCTGAAGCTCGGCATGATCCAGGTCGAGGGCTCCCTGACCGACAAGTTCGCGGCCGCCAAGGCCGCCGGCTTCGACGGCGTCGAGGTCGACCGCGCGGCCGAGCACGCCGAGGTGCTCGAGGCCAAGCAGTCGAGCGGACTCGAGGTGCCCGGGGTGATCGACTGGGTGCACTGGAAGGACACTCTCGGGGACGCCGATCCCGAGGTGCGCGCCCGCGGTGTCGCCGGGCTCGAGACCGCCCTGCGCGACGCCCATGTCTACGGCGCCTCGGTGGTGCTGCTGGTCCCGGCGGTGGTCAACGCGCAGGTCTCCTACGCCCAGGCCTGGGAGCACTCGCGCGCCGAGATCGCCAAGGTCCTGCCCCTGGCGGCCGAGCTCGAGATCAAGATCGGCATCGAGAACGTCTGGAACAACTTCCTGCTCTCCCCGCTCGAGGCCGCGCGCTACGTCGACTCCTTCGACAGTCCATGGATCGGCTGGTACATGGACATCGGGAACATCGTCAATTACGGCTGGCCCGAGCAGTGGATCCGCATCCTGGGCGAGCGCATCGTGCGCCTCGACATCAAGGAGTTCAGCAAGAAGAAGCGCGACGACGAGGGCCTCTGGAAGGGCTTCGGCGTGAAGCTCGGCGAGGGCTCGGTCGACTGGGCCGAGGTCATGCGCGCGGTGGACGAGATCGGCTTCGAGGGCTGGGGCTCGGCGGAGGTCGGCGGGGGCGGCCCCGAGCGCCTGGCGGAGATCGCCGAGCGCATGGAGCGCCTGTTCGCGAGCTGACCCGGGCGTGTCCACGCCCCACTTCGCCTTCGTCACCCATGCCGGCCTGCCGGACCTCGACCGCGATGACCACGCGGCCGTCGTCGCCCTGACCCAGCGCGGGGCGCGGGTCTCGCCCGTGTGCTGGGACGACGAAGACGTCGAGTGGTCGACCTTCGACGCCGTGGTGCTGCGCTCGTGCTGGGACTACCACCTGTCGCCGCAGCGCTTCCTCGACTGGGTCGCGCGGCTCGAGGCCAGCGCGCGCGCCGTCTGGAATGCGCCCGAGGTCCTGCGCTGGAACCTCGACAAGCGACACCTGGTCGACCTGGCGGCCCAGGGCATCGACGTCGTTCCGACCCAGGTGGCCCAGCCCGGCGGCGACGAGAGCCTGGCTTCGATCCTCGCCGCGCGCTCCTGGAGCGACGCCGTGGTCAAG
>JAJFFA010000325.1 GCA_021776885.1 Planctomycetota bacterium | reverse complement strand
ACCGAGAAGGTCGCCGCCTTCCCCATCGAGCGGCTCGAGGAGCTGGTGCTCGAGGTGGGCGGGCGCGAGCTGCGGGCGATCGAGGTCCTGGGCGGCGTCCTGGGGCTCCTGATCGGCCTGGTCCAGGCCCTGATCCTTACGTTCACGGGCTGATCCGACTCCACCGGCGGGCTCCAATGGGCCGAGTGAGTGCCGCTGTGGGTTTGCGCAACCGCAGGGGATTGTGGAGGATCTTCGGTAGGGGGTTTATCGATGCGTGAATTGATAGGTGCTTTGCTCGTGGCCCTGGGCTTCGCCTTGCCTGCCCAGGGACAAGCGGATTGGTTCGTCGACGTCAATGCCGTAGGGCCGGGCGATGGGAGCGTCGTCGCACCGTTTCCGACCATCCAGGCGGCGATCGATCAGATGCCTACCGTGGCCGGCGACCGGGTCCTCGTCCTGCCCGGGATCTACTTCGAGAACGTCGACTTCGCGGGCAAGAGTGTCGTGATCCAGTCGACCAACGGCGCAGATGTGACGACCATCGACGCGGGCGGCCTGGGAAGCGGCGTGCGCGCCGACTCGGGTGAAGGACCGGGGACGCGGCTCAGGGGTTTCAGCGTGCGCAACGGCCTGGCCGCCGGGGGGGCAGGCGTGTTCGTGCGCGGCTCCTTCCTCGAACTCCAGGACTGCTCCGTGACGGGCAACCAGGCGACGTCCCGGGGGGGCGGGATCTATATCGACGGCGGCTTCCTGACCCTGACGGGGTCGCAGGTCCTGAACAACGACGGCCCCGAGGGTGCGGGTCTCTTCGCTTCCCAGGCGCTGGTGGCGATAGAGCAGAGCCAGTTCCTGTTCAACGGCAACCCGAACGCCGTGGGAGGTGGTCTGCGCCTGATCGCCACCACGGGCTGGTTCGACGGGGTCAACGCGAGCTTCAACGTGGCGCGCGACGGCGGCGGCCTCTCGAGCCTCGACTCGACCCTGAACCTCGTCCAGTCTTCGTTCAACCAGAACGCGGGCCTGCTGCGCGGGGGCGGAGCCTACGTCGTCGGCGGGAGCTTCGCCGCCAGCGACGTGACCTTCTTCCAGAATGGCGCCGACCAGTTCGCGAACGGCGCCGGGCTGAACATCGACTGCGACGACGCGACCCTCACGGACTGCGCGTTCGAAGAGAACGGTTCCATCGACATCTTCGGCGGTGGGCTCTGGGCCCAGGGCAACGTGCTCGTCGAGCAGTGCGAGTTCCGCGGCAACGTCGCTGCGGATGGCGGGGGCGCCCACGTGGGCTCGGGGGTCGAGTTCGTGCGCTGTCTGTTCCGGAACAACGTCGCCGAGAACACCGAATGCAAGGGCACGGGCGGCCGCGGCGGTGGCGTGCGCGTGCGGCGGGGCTCCGTGGGCGTGCGGATCGAGGCCTCGGTCTTCCACGACAACCTGGCCCTCGATTGCGCCTTCAGGCAGCAGCTGGGCGGCCTCGGGGGCGGCATCGACGGTCCGGCGCTCATCGAGCGCTGCACCCTGACCCGCAACATCGCCTCCCTGGCGGGGGGCGGTGGACACGGCGTCGATGTCCACGACACGATCGTCTGGAACAACACGCCAGACGGGCTGGCAGGGCCCGCTAGCTCGGACTACTCGATCGTCCAGGACATGTTCCCGGGGACGCACACCCTCGACCAGGATCCGGTCTTCGTCAGGCCCGACCAGGATGACTTCCACCTGGCCCTGGCTTCGCCGTGCATCGACTCGGGCGATCCGACTTCGCCCGTGGACCCCGACGGCTCCCCGGGTGACATGGGCGCCTTGCCGTTCTGCGATTGCAACGGCAATGGCACCCTCGACACGGCCGACATCGCCGAGGGCGTCAGCGCCGACCTCAACGGCAACGGCTTCCCCGACGAGTGCGAGTGCTTCACCGAGCGCTACTGCGCAGGGGCCGAGAACTCGACCGGGATCGGGGCCCTGATGGAGCTCGGTGGCTCCCTGTCCTTCGCCTTGAACGACCTCGTGCTGCAGGCCTCGCGCTGCCCGGCGAACAAGGCCGGCTTCTTCTTCTACGGCGCCGGACGGGTCCAGGTCGCGTTCGGCGACGGGTTTCGCTGTGTCGGTGCGCCGATCCTGCGCCGCCCCCTGCGCGTCACCGATGCCAACGGTCGGGCCACGGACCCCCTGAACAACACGGTGGGCGCGGCGAACGGACGAATCGTCTCGGGCTCGACGTGGAACTTCCAGTTCTGGTACCGCGACCCGGCCGGCCCCCTGGGCTTCGGCTTCAACCTGACCGACGGGATCTCGGCGACGTTCTGTCCTTGATTCCGCGGGCCACAGGCGTTGCGATTCGCGCGTGTCGAAGCCCCGTACCCTGCCCGGCCTGGGCGCCTCCCTGGCCTGCCTCGCGCTCCTGACCTGGATCGGGGTGTACCTGTCGAGGGGCGACGCGGCGCTCCCGAACGCGGACGCCGCGGCCCTGGCCACGGATCCCACGGCTGTCGACGTCTCCGCGGACTCGAGCGACATCCCGCCGCCCGGCCCGCTGCCCGGCCCGCTGCCCCCGCTGTCCAGTTGGGGCGTGGGGGATCCCGACGACCCGATCCTGCTCATCGGCGAGTCGGAGATCCTGACCGTCAGCCTGCAGGACGAGCTGACGCTCCTGGCCTCGAAGATCGCCATCCGCGACTTCGAGGGCATCACCCGCGGCCTGGCCTTCGACTTCAACGCCCACGATCTGTTCCAGATGCGTCCGGCGAGCGAGCGCAAGGGCCACCTGGGGTCGCTGCACGCCGTCTTCGACGCGCAGGATGCCGAGGTCGTGGACCGCGAGGTCTTCGTGGCCTCGATGCAGCGCCGCATCAGCCCCTGGCGGCGGGTCGAGGAGTCGAGGTGGCACGTGGACCGGGCCCAGTTCCAGCGCCCGGAGTCAGGGCAGCCAGTGGAGTGGGGTAGCGCCAGCCTGTACTTCAAGCTGGTGGGCGAGACCCAGTCTGCCGGGCGTGAATCCATCGAGGGCCTGGTGCGCGTGCGCGCCGAGCGGCGCCAGCAGGGCTGGGTGCTGACGCGGCTCGAGGTCGTCTCGCTCGCGAGCGCGACGGTCCCGCGCACGCTCTTCACGGACGTGTCGCGCTCCGCCGGCGTCGCCTACGAGGGCGTGCGCTTCGGCCAACCGGGGAACGACAGCGATGCCTGGAACGGGCTGGCGGCGGCGGATGTGGACGGGGACGGCCTCTTCGATGTCTTCCTGCCCAGCTCCGAGAAGAACTTTCTCTACCTCAACGACGGCCAGGGCGGCTTCGTCGACGAGGCGCGGGAGCGCGGCCTGGATCAGCCGGCGCGGGGCACGGGGGCGCTTTTCTTCGACTTCGACCGCGATGGAGACCAGGACCTCTT
>JAJFFA010000324.1 GCA_021776885.1 Planctomycetota bacterium | reverse complement strand
GCGCGCATCGAGTTCGAAATGGGGGCCACGACCCTCGGCAGCGACGATGCCCAGCCCGAGGCACGGGAGACGGTCATCGCCCTGCACCTGGCGGATCAGACCAGCGCGAGTGAGCTAGCGCGCCTGCTCGAGCGGCGCCTCGAGCGCGCGGGCTTCGACGTCCTGCGCACGGACTCCGAGTCGGCCGAGCGGGCTCAGCTGTTCATCGAGCGCACCCTGTTCTTGCGCATGCGCCTGGGCTCGGGGCTCTCGTCGACCATCACCCTGTGCGAGGGGCCCCCCGAGTGGCTCATGCTGATCGGGCCGAGCGAGGACCAGGCGCCCCTGAAGCTGTCGATGACCGCGACCACCTTCCACCGCCACACCGAGCTGCGCAGCCGCAGCGTGCTGCATCAGGAGCTCGCGGGCGATCTGCACAGCGCGCAGATCTCCGAGACCCTGTTCCGCACGGCGATGGCCGCGGGCTGGGTGGCCGAGCGCCCCGAGGCGAATTCCTGGCGCGTGGAGAAGCTGTCGGACGGCTCCCAGATCGAGGGCCTCAGCCTGGAGCTGTCCTCCGACGCGAGCTGGCGCGTCGAGCTGGCCCTGGCGCGGGGCACGGGGCGGGGCACGGGGCGGCGCTGATCCGCTGGCGACGCCGATCCCACGGCGGGTCCCGAGCGGAAAGGCCCAACGGGGATTCCTAGGGGACATCCGATAGAGTGTGCTGCTCAACCGCGTACCCCGAGGATTCGATGAAGGTCTCTCTCCCCTGCCTGGTCCTGGTCCCGTTCCTCTGCGCCGCCGCCCTGCTGGCCGACGGTGTGGCCTTCGCGCCTGCTGAGGACACGACCCTGACCAAGCGCTTCCGCTTCGAGGTCGACCTCGAGATGGACGATCTCTCCGTCATGGTCAACGGCCAGGACATCGGCGAGATGCTCCAGCTCGAGGAGGACATGGCCGCCTCCATGTCGATCGATGCCGCCGTGACCGACACCTACGAGAAGGTCGGCGGGGGTCGGCCCCTGGCCCTGGTGCGCGCCTATGACGAGCTGGTCTTCGCGTACGAAGCCAACGGCGAGAGCGACGAGACCCACCAGGACGATGTCGAGGGCTCGCAGGTGCGCTTCACCTGGAACGAGGACGACGAGACGTATGACCGGGCCTTCGTCGACGAAGACGAGGAGGGCAACCTCGACGTGCTGCACGAGGACATGGATCTGCGCGCCCTCCTGCCCGAGGGTGAGGTGGACGAGGGCGACTCGTGGGAGGTCGACCCCGAGCGCGTGCTCGACGTGCTCCTGCCCGGTACGGATCCGGTGTCGCTCTTGACCGCCGCCGACATCCCGGAAGAGGGGCGCGGCTTCGCGCAGGCGATCGCCGAAGGCTTCGGTGAGATCGGCGAGGAGACCACCCTGGTCTGCACCTACCGCGGCACGCGCGATGTCGATGGTGTCGAGGCCGCGATCATCGCGGTCGAGCTGGAGGGCAGCCTGGGGATCGACTTGATCAGTGCGCTCAGCGCCATGGAGCTGCCGGCGGATGCCGACATCGAGTCCGCCACCCTCGAACTGCAGTTCGAGGGTGAGGGCGAGCTGCTCTGGAACATGGCCGCCGGGCACCTCCTGTCCTTCGAGCTCAACGCGGACGTCGAGATCGAGTTCGACGGCTCGGTCAACGCGGACGTCGAGGGCAACTCGATCAGCGCCGAGGGCCAGGTCTACTTCTCGGGTGAGGCCAAGTGGTCCGCCGGCCTGGAGTGAGGTCGGCCGCTCAGTAGCCCAGGGCCTCGAGGCGCCTGAGGGCCTCAGGGTCCTCGCGGGACAGCTCCTCGCGCCGCTCCTGCAGCTGGCGCGCGAGGTCCGTCAGGTCCTCGTCCTCGGCGGTGAAGGCCTCGAGCTCCGTGCGCAGGCGCTCGAGGGGCGCCCCGGGCGGCGGGTCGGCGATGAGGTTGTTGGCCTCCCCCGGATCCTGGCCGAGGTCGTACAGCTCTTCGCTCGAAACGTAGGCCTCGAGCTGCCCGTTCGCGAGGCGCAGGGCGTAGCGCACGATCAGCTTCCAGTCCCCCAGGCACACGGCCTTCGACTGGATCGCGCGTGAGCGCTCCGAGCGGTCGACCTTCTCGCTGAATACGGCGTGGGTGCCCGGGTCGTCGCGTGCCAGGAGCCGCGCGCGGGAGCGGCCGATGATGCCGTCCTTGTGCCCGCGCTGCAGGGAGCCGCGCACCCCGCACAGGTCGAGCAGGGTCGGCCCCAGGTCGGCCAGGGCCACGCTGCCGCGGCGCACTCCGGGGGGCGGCCCGTCGTCCGCACCCTCGGGCGCGACCACGATCAGGGGCACGGAGCAGGTCGCCTGGTAGGCGTAGAGGCCGTGCTCGAACCAGTACTGGTGCTCACCCAGGCTCTCGCCGTGGTCCGCAGCGACCACGACCCAGGTGTTCTCCAGCTCGCCCGCGCGCCGCAGCCCGTCGATCAAGCGTCCGATCTCGGCGTCGGCGTAGCGCACCTCCTCGTCGTAGCGCGCGATGACCCGCGCCGCGTCGACGTCGCCAGTGGAGAGCCACGCATCGGCGGGCACGTTGTACGTGGCCACCCGCTGCTCGAAGCGCGCGTCCTCCCGACTCGGCGCGGGCAGGGGCCAGGGCTCGAGCCCGTCCTCGAAGACGCGCTGTTCCTTGGGCGGATCGTAGAGCCCATGGGGATCCATGTAGTGCAGGTACAGGAACCACGGGCGCTCCGCGATGCGCCAGGACGCGGACGCAGCCGTGCCTGCGGTCGTAGCGCCGGGCTGCAGGCCGAGGAGCTCGAGGGCGGCGTCGGTCATCGAGCGCGCGCTGCGCTGGGGCACGTCGTCGGGGGGCACGCCCTGACGCTCGGGCAACTCGTCGACCCAGCGGTCGAAGCCGCGGTCGAGGCCGGAGAGCTCCGCGCGCAGGACGTAGTTGCCGACGATCGCGGCGCTGCGGTAGCCCTCGTTCCCCAGGCGTTCGGCCAGGGTCGTCGGCGCCGGACCCAGGGGCGTGGTCAGGTCGCGTACGCCGTGGTCGTGGGGGTAGAGCCCGGTCAGGATCGAGGCCACGGCGGGCGTCGTCTTGGCGCGCGGCGACTGGACGCGCTCGAAGCGCACGCCGCGGGCCGCCAGGGCATCGAGCTGCGGCGTGGTCTCGCGCTCGTAGCCGTAGCA
>JAJFFA010000323.1 GCA_021776885.1 Planctomycetota bacterium | reverse complement strand
CAGGCCCTCCGTCCGGGGGACCGGCGGACGAGGACGGGGCCCAGGCGCAGACCCGCGCCGACGAGGACTGGGATATCGGGAGCTTCGAGAACGAAGAGATCCCGCTCAATCCGTACCTCGAGTTCGGTCAGCGCATCAAGGTCTACAGCGACGGTCGAATCATGAAGCCCTACCCCCTGCCGACGGGGCAGGGCCAGAAGGTCTTCACCCTGCTGCAGAAGTACGGCGACTTCGACCTCTTCGATCCCGCGGCTGACCCCGCGGCCGCGCAGCCGTTGCAGAGTGTCGCCCTGGACCTGCAGGCCGACTGGATCACCGAGGCCTGGTCCGATCCGCGCAGCAACAAGCTGGACGCGGCGCAGGCCGTGCCCCTCGGCGACATGCTGTTCGTGACCGCGGTGCCCGAACTCCTGAGCGAGGTCGAGCACTTCATCAACGTCTTCGCGGCCGAGGTGCGCCAGATCGAGATCGAGGCCAAGATCGTCGAGGTCTCGTCGACGGACTCCCTCGACCTGGGCATCACACCCACGGACCAGGGCACGCCCATCTTCGGACTGCCCAACCCGAACGGGTTGGTGCGCAGCCTCGACTTCTCCCTGGGCAACGCGGCGGGCGCCGCCTCGTCGGCGCTCTTCACCCTGGGCGCGGTGCAGGACGGGGTGGCCTTCAACGCCGTGCTGCAGGCGGTGGCGGACCTGGAGAACGTCTCCATCATCTCGAGGCCCAAGGTCGCCGTGCGCGAGGGCGCGCGGGCCGAGATCGTCAACACCCAGCGCATTCCCTACCTCGAGCTGGGTGCGATCAACCAGAGCGGCGGGATCAGCTCGGCCCTCAAGTACCTCGAGGTCGGCGTCCAGATGTTTGTCATCCCGCGCGTCGTGGGCACGGACACGGTGATCCTGAACATCGACATCGAAGCCAGCCAGCAGACGGGCAACGTCGTGACCTTCACGGGGGCGGCCGTCGCGGGCAACCCGGACAACGTGGTGCTCTCGCCGGTCACCGCGCTGCGCAAGGCGCGCACCATCGTGCGCCTGGAGCCGGGCCAGGCCGTGATCCTGGGCGGGCTGATCTCGGAGCGCACGGTCAACCGCGAGCGCAAGGTGCCGATCCTGGGGGACATTCCGCTCCTGGGCAACCTGTTCAAGAGCCGCTTCAAGAGCGTCGAGAAGACCAACGTCCTGTTCTTCATCCGGCCGCGGATCCTGCAGGGCAGCGACCTCAACCGGCCCTTCGAGTGAGCCGAGCGTGAGCCGGGCGTGAGCCAGCCCGGCCCCCCGGCCGCTCACATGCTCCGGGCCAGGCCCTCGGGCCGGGGATCGGGGCATAATGCCGGGGAAGACCGTGCCCCACGCCGCGTCCCTCCTCGAATCATGAAGCTGCTCAGCACCCAGACCCTCCGTCTGCACGCCGCCCGGGCGCGCCGTGGCGCGGCCCTGCTCCTGTCCTTCCTCGTGCTGCTGGTGGTGATTGCGATCGTCTACCAGATCCACATCGTCACGAGCACGGACAGCAAGGTCGCGCACAACGACATCACCCTGACCCGCATGGACCTGGCGATCGAGTCCGCGATGATGCAGGTCTTCGAGCAGCTGGCCGACGACGCTGCCGCCGACACGGCGGGGGCGGGCGGGGACCCGGCGGGGGGCGATGGCGCCGGCGACCCCCTGGGTGGCAGTGAGGACCCCTCGGCCGAGGGGGGCGCGGGCGAGGAGGGCTCCATCGACTCCAAGATGGACGAGTGGGCCAGGCCCCAGTCCACCACGATCAACGAGGTCGAGCTGCGGATCTTCATCCAGGACGAGGACTCCAAGTACAACGTCCTCAACATGCTCAACGCGGACGAGGACCTGGCGCAGGCGGCCTACGACCGCGTCGTGCGCATCCTGGACGCCTGCCGCGAAGGTACCCGCGACGACATCGATGGCGGCCAGGCCGACGAGATGGCGACGGTCATGCGCGAGCACTTCCTGGATCGCGGCAACTCGATCCTCCCGCGCGCGACCCTGATCACCGACGACGAGGAGAACGAGAACCTGGGGTTGCCCCTGTCCCTGCGCGAGCTGATCGTGCTCGAGCCCTACCTGCCGCTCCACTTTCGCGACTACTTCGACAGCGAAGGGCAGCGGGTGCACTCGATCGAGTCCTTCCTGACGGTCTGGACGGCGCCCTCGACCGGCGCGCTGCCCGGTGCCGCCGAGTCCGTGGCCGGCTCCGACGCTGGCGGGGACGAGGGTGCCGACGAGGGCGAGGAGGCGGGCGCAGCCGGTGGCTCGGGGGGCTACGCGGTGAACATCAACACGGCGCCCTTCGCCGTCCTGACCGCCCTGATGGACGACCGCGACCTGTCCTATCGCTTCTGGGACTCGGTGCTCGAGTACCGCAACGAGGAGGAGGAGCCGCCCGAGGACGGTGAAGAGCCCGAGCCGATGCTCGACGAGTTCGGCGAGGAGATCCTGCGTCGCAAGTTCTTCGATGACCTGACCGAGCTGTCCGAGGTCTACGGTTGGACGACGATGGAGTCGGAGGTCAAGGAACAGCTCGAGCAGCTCTTGACCGTCTCGAGCAACGTGTTCTCGGTCTACATCACCGCGCGTCGCTCCACCGCCGAGGAGAGCCTGCAGGTCGACGGCTTCGCGAGCCGGCGCGACAAGGAGATCGCCGAGCGCTCGGGCCTCTATCTCTCGCGTACGGTGCGCGCCGTCGTCTGGCGCGACACGAGCGGTGAGGAGGCTACTCTGATCCCGCTCTTGCGCTGGGACGTGGTCGACTACGCTCCGCTCGAGGTGCTCGACTACGAAGAGGTCTACTAGCTTGGCGCGCTCCCGGGATGTCGCGCGCTCCCCGGAAGTCGTGCGCTCCGCTGGTGCCGTGC
>JAJFFA010000322.1 GCA_021776885.1 Planctomycetota bacterium | reverse complement strand
CCGAGGCGCTGGGCGATGTCGAGGTTCGACTGAGCGGGGTAGAGATCGCGCAGGAGGTCGAGCTCGTCCTTGCCCCAGCGCGGCATCTTGGTCGGCTCGTCGCCGCCCGAGACGCGTCGCAGGAACGCCTTGTCCTTGGCGATGCAGAGCTTCAGGGCCAGGCGCTGGATCGCGTCCACGGGGCGGCCGAAGATCGCGCACAGGTCGTCGTCGGTGCGCGTGCCGTAGAGCCGCTTGAGCTCCGAGACCTCGGTCTGGCCCCAGCGCGTGGTCTTGAGCTCGGAACGCAGCTCGGTGAGTTTGGCTTCGATCTCCTCCTCGCTGCGGCCGAGGATGCGGGTCAGGATCTGGCGCGTCGTGCCGCCCAGGTACCTGCGCAGCTCGACGACCTCGCTGTCCTGCCAGGGCCCGGACCGAGGCTCCGCCTGAAAGACTGTTTCGGCCATGCTGCGCACGCTCGCGACCGAGCGTCCGAGTTCACGCGCGATGCTGGCTTCGTCACGCAGCCCGTACAGCTCCTTGAGCCGTGCGACCTCCGATTTCGACCAGCGGCCCCTCCGGGGACCCGAAGACCGCTCTTCACCCCAGTTCGGTTCTTGCACCCAGTTCTCCTCCCGTAAGTCGCCGTCAGTGTACCAGGCGGCGGTTGTTTGGACAGCCCTACCCCCCGCCACGGGTGCGCGGACGCCGCCTTCAGGCATCCGGACTCGCCGATTCCGCAGCCCCGGCGCGCTTTTCGAGCAGTCGCGAGTGCAGCCGGTCACGGGCGCCAGCGAGGATCCCGCGCACCTCTTCGCAAGTGCTCGCGGCCAGCGCACTGCGCGCCAGGGCGCGCGCCTCGTCCATCGAGGTCGTACGGATCGCGTAGCGCACCTCGGGCAGGAGGTTCGACGACATCGAGAGCGAGCGATACCCCATGCCCCCCAGCAGCATCGCCATCGCGTAGTCGCCGGCGATCTCACCGCAGACCGAGCACGGCACGCCGGCAGCCTCGGTCGCCTTGATGATCTGCGCCAGGGCGCGCATGACCGCCGGGTGACGCGGTTCGTAGCTCTTCGCGACCAGCGGATTGTCGCGGTCGACGGCGAGCAGATACTGGACCAGGTCGTTGGTGCCCACGCTGACGAAGTCGACCTCGGCGGCGATCTGGTCCAGGGTCCAGATCGACGAGGGCACCTCGACCATGATCCCCAGGGGCAGGTCCTCCGCGACCTCGTAGCCCTGATCGGTCAGCTGCTCGCGCACGCCATCGAAAATCTTGTTGACCGCCCGGACCTCCTCCAGGGAGGTGATCATGGGCAGCAGCAGGCGTACTCGGCCGAAGGCACTGGCGCGCAGGGCAGCGCGCATCTGCACACGCAGCAGATCCTGCCACTCGAGGGCGATGCGGATCCCGCGCCAGCCCAGGGCCGGGTTGGGCTCGCGGGGCGTCTTGAAGTAGGGCAGCTGCTTGTCGCCGCCGATGTCGAGGGTGCGCAGGGTCACCGGTTTGTCCCCCATGCGCTCGACCACCCGACGGTAGAGCCGGAACTGCTCCTCCTCCGAGGGGAACTCGGAGCGCTCCATGTAGAGGAACTCCGTACGCAGCAGGCCGACGCCGTCGCAGTGCGACAGGTCGAAGGTGTCCAGGTCGCGCACGCTCTCGACGTTGACCTGGACGTCGAAGAGCTCGCCGTCGGGGGTGCGCGCCGGCAGGTCGGCATGGGCCGCGATGGCCTCGCGGCGCTCCTCACGGCGCTGGCGCTGGACCAGGAACTGGTCGACCGCCTCGCTGTCCGGTCGCAGCTGCACGGTCCCCGCGTCGCCGTCGACGAGGGTCTCCATGCCCTGCTCCAGGCGCGCCAGGAGGTTCGGCAGACCGACGACGCAGGGGATGGCGAAGGAGCGCGCCAGGACGGCGCCGTGGGAGAAGCGCCCCCCGGTCTCGGTCACCACCGCCAGGATTCGATCCCGGGCCAGGAAGGTCACCACCTGGGGCGTCAGCTCGGCCGCGGCCAGCACAAGCCGATCGCCCATGGCCGCGACGCGGTCGTCCCCGCGCTGCATCAGGTGGTCCAGGACCGCCAACCAGGGCTCGCTGACGTCCGCCCCGTAGCGGCGCACGTTCGCCCCCTCCAGGCGATCCATGGTGCCCCGCAGGCGGTCGATCAGGGTCTGGATGGCGGCCTCGGCGTTGATGCGCTCCTCGCGGATGCGGCGCTCCACGGCTTCCAGCGCACTGGGGTCGGCCAGGATCATGCGGTGCACGGCGAAGATGCCGGCGTCCTTCTCTCCGGCGGCCTCGCGCACCACTTCCTGCTGGTGCTCCAGCTGCTCCGAGCTGGCCCTGAGGGCCTCTCCGAGGCGCTCGATCTCGCCCGCGACCTCATCCTCGCGGATGTTCCAGAGGGGCGCCGCGCCCTCCCGCGCCCGAACGACGTAGACCCGGCCCATGGCCAGGCCGGGCGCCACCGCAATCCCTTTGATGACCGGCATTGGCCAGAGCTTAGCGCTTCAGCCCGCCCCCCGTCGCCGCAGGCCCGAGAGAGCCCCGATTGGCCTCAAGCTGGACCCTTCGCGATTTCGAACAGATCCCTGACCCGCGCATTCCCGACCCGCGCTCCCCGCCCCGGATCTCCACGACTCGCCCCCGCCGAAACCCATGAGCAGCAAGAAAAAGAGCCAGCCCAGCGCGCAGGCAGCGGACCCCTCGACGAAGGTGCGGACACCTCCGCTCGAAGGCCGCCGAATCGGAGGTGCCATCGGTGGTGTGCTGGTCGCGGTCCTGGGCCTGGCGGCCGTCCTGGCCGGAGTCGCGATCTCGATCGGACCGGACTACGTCGCCGAGCTCGAGCCCTGGGTTGCGCGCAGCATCGACCTGGGCCTGCGCGCGGACGTCCTGGCCATGGGCGGCATCGTGCTCCTGGCCGTCGCCTGGGCCGCCCGAACGGCCCGCGAGAACGCCCGCACCCTGCTCGAGCCGGGCCTCGCGGTCTCGTACCTCGACGACCTGACCGCCGACATGTCCCTGCTGCAGAACATGGCCCACGAGCTGCTCGGCAACACCGTGGAGCAGGGCGTGCAGGTCTCGACCCTGCGCAAGGAGCTGCTCGAACACCGTCAGGAGATGGGCGTGGCCAACCCCAAGGATGCCCTCTTCCGCCTGGCTGCGAGCCTCGACCAGCTCGGCGCCCGCATCGACTCGCGCATCGGCGAGGCCACGGCGGCCGTGTGCGAGTCGACCGAGTCCGTGACGGGCGCGATCGAATCCGCGCGCAACTCGGTCCTCGACTCGGTCGAGCACTCCGCCCGCGAGCTCTCCGAGATCGTGTACGACGCGGCACAGACCCTGGCCAGTGCGCCGGAGGACGACACGATGCAGCCCGAGCCTGCCCGCGGCGCGCCCCAGTACCGGCTGGTGGAGGACGACGACGAGGAGGACGATCAGGGCCTCTCGATCTCGGTCGAGCTCGAGCCCGATGCGCCGAGCCTGTCCCTCGAGGGCGCGCATCCCCTGGGCCTCCTCGACGACCTGCACGACCATGACGAGGACCAGGCCGACGCCGAGCCCGCGGCGGGCGCCTCGGTCCTGCGCGGCCCCCTGCCGCCGCCGCCCAGCCTGGAGGATCCCTCCGGCACGGGCGACGCCCAGGAGGCCTAGGCGGGCGCGGCGCCTACTCCTCTTTGGCCTGCTCGGACTCGGGCGCCTTGGGGGCTTCGTCACCCTGCTTGAAGAAGCTGGCGAAGGGGCTGTAGGACGCGCCGCTGGTGGAGTTGATCTCCTCCAGGTTCACGCGCTCGTCCCGCTCACCGTCGCGACCGCGGCCACCACCGGGCCGCTTGCCGCCACCGCGGCCGAAGCCACCCGGGCGTCCACCGCGTCCGCCGCCACGACCGCCGAGGCCATCGCGCCGGGCCGTCATGCCGCGGATGTTCGGCACCGGCGCCTCACGCGTCTCGCGGCCCCTGCCGCGCTGGTTGCCACCGCGTCCTTCGCCACGGCCGCCGCCGCCGCCGCCACGGCCGCCGCCGCCGCCCCCACCGCCCCCACCGCCCGAGCGCTCACGCTTGGGCAGGGGCACGTCCTTGAGGGACAGGGCCAGGCGCTGACCACTCGACTCGAGCAGCTTGGCGCGCACGACCTGACCGATGGACAGCAGCTCGCGTGCGTCGCGCACATAGCGCGAGAGGATCTCCGAGATGTGCACCATCGCGTCGTGCCTGAGGCCGACGTCGACGAAGGCTCCGAAGCTGGCGACGTTGGTCACCACGCCTTGCACCACCCGGCCCGAGGTCAGGCGGATCGGATCGGTGTCGGGGTCGAGCAGTTCGAAGCGCGGCAGGAAGGGGCGCGGATCACGGCCCGGCTGGGCCAGCTCGCGCATCAGGTCGCGCCAGGTCGACTCGTCCACCTCGAAGCTCACGCGCCGCAGACCACGGGTCACCCCGGCGTTGCCCAGGTTCTCCTCGACACTGCCACCCGCGTTCTCGAGTAGGCGCGTGGCCAGGTCGTACTGCTCCGGGTGCAAGCTCGTCGCGTCGAGGGGCTGGGGCGAGCCCGGAATGCGCAGGAACGCCACCGCGCTCGTCCATTGCGCCTCCGTCAAGAGGCCCTCAGCGCGCAGCTGCTCGCGGCTCGTGATCGTCCCGGCGCGCGCCGCGTCGTAGAGCGTGCGCGCCACCTTGCCATCGAGGCCCGGCAGGTTGCGCAGGACGGACAGGGGGGCCTGGGCCAGGACACAGCCGACGTGGGCTGCACAGGACTCGACGGTCTCGTCGAAGGTGCGGCGCGCGTTGGCCTTGCTGACCAGCCCTTGCTCGGCGCCCAGACCCAGGTGGCGCGGATCGACCTTGAGGATCTCCGCCATTGGATCCTGCAAGCGGCGGGCGAGGCTGATCGCCATGCGCTCCGGAACGCTCCGGCCCTCGAGCTCCTTGCGTGCCAGCTCGCTGTTGGCGTAGCTCGAGAGCCCCACCTCGTTGACGATGGTCACGGCGATCGGGGACCCGGCGGCCTGCAGCGCGCGCCGGATCAGGACCGCAGCGGCCCGCGGGCCCTTGCCGTGGCCGACCCCGAGGACCTTGATCGGAACGCCCTCGAGCAGGGCCAAGAGCTCGCGGCCGAGCTCCTCCGGCTCCTTCATCACCGGTGCGGGTGCGCGGACCCGCGCCGTGCGCGGAGACGGAGCAGGAGCTGCCGGCGCCTCGGGGGCTGCCCCCGCGGCGGGCACCTCGGCTGCCGGGGCTTCCGGCGCGGAGGTCTGTGGTGCCTCGGGCCCAGCGGGCGTTGCCTCGGGGGCTTCTGCCGGCGTGACCTCGGGGGCTTCCGCGGGCGTCGCCTCGGGGGCTGCCGCGGGCGTG
>JAJFFA010000321.1 GCA_021776885.1 Planctomycetota bacterium | reverse complement strand
TCGAGCTGCCTGGCGCGGAGCTCTTCGCCCCCGCGCCGCCGATCCTGGCCCTGGCCCTCGTGGGCCCGCTGGCCCTGGCCCTCGACCTGCGCGCGCGGGCCAAGGCGCCGCCCGGCTGAGATGAAGAATCCCCTGCGTCCGGCGCTCTTCCGCTTCCTGCAGGACCTGGCCCAGAACAACGAGCGCTCCTGGTTCGAGGCCAACAAGGCACGCTTCGAGGGCGACTTCCGCACGCCGGCCCTGGAGTGGATCGAGGACATGGCCGCGCCCCTGGCCAGACTCAGCGCGCACTTCGAGGCGGAGGCGCGCAAGGTCGGCGGCTCCCTGTTCCGCATCCAGCGCGACACGCGCTTCTCGAAGGACAAGTCGCCCTACAAGACCAACGGCGGGATCCAGTTCCGGCACGCAGCCGGCCGCGATGCCCACGCGCCGTGCTTCTACCTGCACCTGGATCCGGCGGGGTGCTTCGTGGGGGCGGGGATCTGGCGTCCGGACACCCGGACGGCGGGCAAGATCCGCCGCGCCATCGACGCCGACCCGGGCGGCTGGAAGAAGGCCCTGGGCGGGAAGCGCTTCCGCGCGGAGTTCGAGCTGAGCGGAGACTCCCTCAAGCGACCTCCGTCCGGGTTCGACAAGCAACACCCGCTGCTCGAGGACCTGAAGCGCAAGGATTTCATCGCCGTGCGCAAGCTGTCGCGCGGGGAGGTCACCGCCCCTGACTTCACACGCTCCTTCGCGGCCCACTGCAGGACGGCGGCGCCTCTGGTGCGCTTCCTCTGCGCTGCCCTGGAGCTGCCCTACTGAGCGAAGGCCCGCGTGGCTCAGTTCAGGGGGGGGCCGGGTACGGCCGCGCGCCCTGGCCCGCGGGCACTTCGCAGGACTGCGCGAGTGGACAGCGACGGAACGCGGGTAGGATGCCGCTCGTGGCTGACACCGGAAACCATCGCGGGCTGCCATGCAGGGCGCTGGGATGACTCTGGAGCTCGACCGGGTCCGGGGCGCGTGGCTGCGTGTGCGAGGTGTCGTGCAGGGCGTGGGCTTTCGACCGCTGGTCTGGCGCCGCGCCCGCGCGCTGGAGCTGGTCGGCTCGGTCTGGAATGACCGCACCGGCGTGGAGATCGAGGCCTGGGGCACGGAGTCGGCCCTGGCGCAGCTCGAGGCGGATCTGCTCCGGAATCCGCCGCCCCTGGCACGCATCGACGGCATCGAACGCCGCTCCCTCGAGTCCCAGGCGCCCCGCGCGGACTTCGTGATCGCGAAGGGCCCCCCCGGCTCCCCCGGATCCCCCGGCTCCCCCAGGTCCAGCGGCACCCGCCCGCGCGCGACGACCGCCGTGGCGCCGGACGCCGCGACCTGCGAGCTGTGCCTGGCCGAGGTGCGCGACCCCCTCGAGCGACGCTTCCGCTACCCCCTCGCCAACTGCACCGCGTGCGGCCCGCGCTTCTCGATCACCCGCGCCCTGCCCTACGACCGCTGCCACACGACGATGGAGCCCTTCCCGCTGTGCACGGAGTGCGCGCGCGAGTACGCAGATCCCGGCGATCGGCGCTTCCACGCCCAGCCCGTGGCCTGCCACGTGTGTGGACCGCAGGTGCTCCTGGAGCGCACGGATGACCGGGTCTGCTCCAGCGCGGTCCCGGACGCCATGGCCGAGCTAGGTCGGCTGCTGCAGCAGGGCGAGCTGGTCGCCATCCAGGGCATCGGTGGCTTTCACCTGGCCTGTGACGCGACTCGATCCGACTCGGTCGAGCGGCTGCGGGCCAGGAAGCGCCGTCCGCACAAGCCCCTGGCCCTGATGGCGCGCGACCTCGAGGTGGTGCGCCGCTACGCCCACGTCTCGACCCAGGAGCAGCAGCTGCTCAGCTCACCCGCCGCCCCGATCGTGCTGCTCGAGACGCGCGCGGACGGCCCCGCGGGCGCGCTCCTGGCCCCGGGGGTCGCCCGCGGCCTGCCCCTCTCCGGCTTCATGCTGCCGCACGCGCCCCTGCAGCACCTGATGCTGGCGGACATGGAGCGCCCGCTGGTGATGACCTCGGGCAACCTGAGCGAGGCGCCGCCCTGCACCCAGGTCGCCGACGCCCGCCGCCGCCTGGCGCCCATCGCGGACTGGATCGTCACCCACGGGCGCGCGATCGAGAACCGCGTGGACGACTCGGTCGTGCGCGTCATGGCGGGCAGCCCGCGGCTCCTGCGCCGCTCCCGCGGCTACGCCCCGGCGCCCCTGCCCCTGCCCCCTGGCTTCGAGGACGCGCCCGGCGTGCTGGCCCAGGGAGCGGACCTGAAGAACACCTTCTGCCTCCTGGGTCAGGGCCAGGCCGTGGTCTCGCAGCACATCGGCGACCTCGCGGATGCGCGCGTCCACGACGACTACACGACGCAGCTCGCGCTCCTCGAGCGGCTCTTCGACCAGCGTCCCGAGGTGATCGCCGTCGACCTGCACCCCGACTACGCCTCGTCCGCCGTCGGGCGTAGCCGCGCGCGCGCCGAGGGGCTGGCGCTCGAGCCCGTCCAGCACCACCACGCCCACGTCGCGGCCTGCCTGTTCGAGCACGGCGTGCCCCACGCGCACCCGCCGGTCCTCGGCGTCGCCCTGGATGGCCTGGGCTTCGGGGCGGACGGTGCCCTCTGGGGCGGCGAGTTCCTGCTCGCGGACTACACCCGCTGCGAGCGCCGCGGCAGCTTCAAGCCCGTCGCCCTGCTCGGCGGCGACCGCGCTGCGCGCGAGCCCTGGCGCAACACCCTGGCCCAGCTCCTGGCCGACATGGGCTGGCCGGCCTTCGAGCGCGACTACGCCGGGCTCGAGCTGGCGTCCTACCTGGCGCAGAAGCCCATCCCGACCCTGGCGCGCATGGCGCCCGGGGCGCCCACGGCCAGCTCCTGCGGGCGGCTCTTCGACGCGGTCGCGGCGGCGGTGGGGGTCTGCCGCGAGGCGCCCAGCTACGAGGGTCAGGCGGCTTGCGAGCTCGAGGGGCTGGTCGACGCCGAGGCCCTGCTCGCCGTGGGCGAGGATGCCGCCTACCCCTTCGCGATTCGGCGGCCCCACGCGGACGGCCTGCCCCGCGTCGAGCCCTCGGGTCTGTGGTCCGCGCTCCTGGCCGACCTGCGGCGGGGAACGCCGCCCGGGGTGATCGCCGCGCGCTTCCACCGCGGGCTGGCCCAGGTCCTGGCGCGCATGGTCGCCGAGCTCAGCTCCGGCGTGGTCGACACGGTCGTGCTGAGCGGCGGGGTCTTCGCCAACCGCACCCTGCTCGAGCTCCTGCTGCGCGACCTCGAGCCGATCGGCCTGCGCGTCCTGCACCATCGGCTCGTACCCTGCGGCGACGGGGGGCTCTCCCTCGGCCAGGCTGCGGTGGCCGCCGCGCGCCAGCTCTCCCAGCGCAACAAGGCAAGGATCCGCACATGTGCCTAGGCATCCCCGGACAGATCGTCTCCCTGACCGACGCCGAGCGCCGGCGCGCGCTGGTCGACGTCGCCGGGACGCGACGCGAGATCAACATCGCCTGCATCGTCGACGAGGAGCACCCGCCCGAGTCCTGCGTAGGCGACTGGGTCCTGGTGCACGTCGGCTTCGCGATGAGTCGCATCGACGCGCTCGAGGCCCAGAAGACCCTGGACCTGCTGCGCGAGCTGGGCGAGGCCCAGGCCGAACTCGAGGCCATGGGCGCCGGCTTGCCCCCCGACCCGTCCCCTGGCTCGGGATCGCCGTCCGGCTCGTCCTCCGGAAGCCCCACGGAGGCCGGTCCGTGAGCCAGGCCCCCGATCCGCTGCACGAGCTCTACCCCTTCCACTACGGAGGCAGCAAGGACGCCGCCTCCGACACGGCTGGGCTGCTCGAGAGCGTGCGCCAGAAGGCGGCGCAGAGCGTCGAGGTCGAGGCGCGCTTCTTCGCCGACCACGGCGACGAGGTGCTGGCCAGCGCGCGCGCGATGGCCCAGGTCTTCCGCGGCGGGGGGCGGCTGTTCAGCATGGGCAACGGCGGCTCGTCCTGCGACGCGTCGCACATCGCCGTCGAGTTCGTGCACCCCGTCACCGCGGGCCGCCCCAGCCTGCCCGCCGTCGACCTGGGGGCGGACCGCGCCAGCCTGACGGCCGTGGCCAACGACGTGGGCTTCGAGCACGTCTTCGTGCGGCCCCTGATCGCCCAGGCGCGCCGCGGCGACGGCCTGATCGGGATCTCGACCAGCGGGCGCTCCGCCAACCTGATGCGCGCCTTCGAGCAGGCCAAGCGGCTCGGGCTGGTGACCTTCGGCCTGGCCGGCATGCAGGGCGGAGCCATGGCCGAGGGCAGCGCGGTGGATCACCTGCTGGTGGTCGAGCACGACAGCATCCACCGCATCCAGGAGTGCCACGTCGCCATCTATCACATCCTCTGGGACCTGGTGCACACGCTCCTGGCCGACGACCGTGGGGGGCCGGCGTGAAGTACGTCGACGAGTTCCGCGACCCGGCCGCGGCCCAGGCCGCCTTCGATGCCATCGAGCGGCTGACGGCAGAGCTGGGTGCCAGCGCCGAGCGCGCGATCCACCTGATGGAGGTCTGCGGCGGCCACACCCACTCCATCTTCCGCTACGGCCTCGAGCAGCGCCTGCCCGCGGGGCTCGAGCTGGTGCACGGTCCGGGCTGTCCCGTCTGCGTCCTGCCCCTGGGGCGCATGGACGACTGCATCGCCCTGGCCCAGCGAC
>JAJFFA010000033.1 GCA_021776885.1 Planctomycetota bacterium | reverse complement strand
AGCTGAGCGCGGTGCAGCGCCAGCGCCTGGGGAACGGGCTCTCGCACATCGACGTGACTCCGATGCAGGTGGCGCGGGCGTACATCGGCCTGGCCACCGGACTGCTGCCGGAGCTCTCGCTCGTGCACTCGATCGGTGGCGAGCTGCTGCAGCGCGAGGCGCGCCGCGTGCCGATCCAGCCCGAGGCCCTGGCCGTCGTGCAGCGCGCGCTGGAGGGGGTCGTCCAGGACCCGCGCGGCTCCGCCTGGGGCAAGGGCATGGGCGAGGATGCGCTCGGCTTTCGAGTCGCGGCCAAGACGGGCAGCGCGGACTACTACGTCGGCACGGTGCCCGTCGATCCCCTGCGCCCCGACGGCGAGTGGATGGACGGCATGCGCAAGCACACCTGGATCGCGGGCTGGTTCCCGACGGAGCGCCCGCGCTTCGTGTTCGTCGTCTACGTGCACGACACCTCGACCACGTCGAGTCACGGGGCGGCGTACCTCGCTGCCCACTTCCTCTCCCAGCCCGCCGTGAAGCGCGCCCTGGCGGAGGGTGGAGGATGAGCGCGGGGCCCGTGCGCGGCACGCGCCCCCTCGGGGGCACGACCCGGATCCTGTCCCTGCGCCACGTGCGCTGGACGGAGGTCGACTGGCACCTCTTGGTGGTGGCCCTGGTGCTGCTCCTGTTCGGGCTCGAGTTCATCCGCGCCATGGACGCCTCGCCCAGCTCGCGTCTGCGCGAGGCGGGGCACTACGCCGGCCACCTGAAGAAGGTCGCGATCACCCTGCCCCTGACCGCCCTGGGCATGTGCATCCGTCCCTCCTGGTTGCGGCGCCACGCGGTCTGGATCTACGCCGGCACCTTGCTGCTGCTGCTGCTGGTGCCCCTGGTGGGGGACGAGCGCAACAACGCGCGGCGCTGGATCCAGCTCCCGCACTTCGACCTGCAGCCCTCCGAGCTGGCGAAGCTGGGGGTGATCGTGATGCTGGCCAGCCTGCTGGCGCGCAACCGCCTGGCGCAGGTCGGGGACTGGGTGCGACCCCTGCTCGCGGCCCTGGTGCCCATGGCCCTCGTCGCGCTGCAGCCGGACCTGGGGACGGCCCTGACCATCGTGCCCGTGACCCTGGGCATGCTCTACCTGGCCGGGGCGCGGGCGCGCACCCTGGCGCTCCTGTGCGGGCTGGGGCTCCTGGTCGCCGCGGCCGCCTTCGAGTTCGGCCTCATCCGCGCGTACCAGCTCGGGCGGGTCGAGACCTGGGCCGCGTCCTTCGAGCCCGAGGGCCTGATCGAGCAGAAGAACCGCCTCGGCTTCCACGTCTACCACGCGCGCACCGCGATCGGGAACGGCGGGTTGTTCGGGCGTGGCATGGGGGAGGGCATCGCCAACGAGACGGGCTACCTGCCGGAGCGCGACTGCGACTCGATCTTCGCGGTGATGGCGGAGGAGTCGGGCTTCGTCGGAGCCAGCGCGCTGCTCTTCCTCTACACCCTGCTGGTGGTGCTGCTGATGATCTCGGCCTCCGGCCTGCGCGATCGCTTCTCGCGCCTGGTGGTGGGAGGTGTAGCGCTCTACTTCGCCGCCCACATGGTGATCAACGTATCGGTCAACCTGGGGCTCCTGCCCATGACGGGGCTGCCCCTGCCGCTCTTCTCCACGGGGGGCTCGTCGCTGCTGGCGACCTTCCTCGGCCTGGGGCTCGCCCTGGGGCTGGCGAGCCACCATGTGACCAGCCTGGATCAGGACGCGTTCCGCACGTTCTGACCCCGGCTCGCGCCCTGGTCCGAGATCTCAGACGGCCGCGGAGGCCGGCCGTGCCTCCTCGATCCAGGGCTTCAGCCCGTCCTCGAGCAGTAGCCGCCAGCCCTCCTCGAGGGACTGGCCGAGCTTCTCGTCGACGCGCCCGAAGGCGTACTCACGCAGGCGCACGCGGGTGCCGTCGCCATCGGGCTCGAGCTCGAAGCGGGTCAGGACGCGCGCCGGGCCGCCGAACTCGGGGGCCAGCTCGCCCGAGAGGGCCAGGAGCTTCCCCGGGTCGGCGTGGGTGACCGTGTACCAGAGGGCGCCGTGCCCATCGCCCCAGTCCTCGAAGACCCGCCCGCCGGGGCGTGCTTCGATCTGGAAGTCCTTGGCGGCTCCCTGGAAGAAGTCGGGTCGCCACCACGAGCCGGCCTCGTCGACCAGGGCCTGCCAGACACGGGCGGGGGGCTTCGAGAGGGAGACCTCGACCAGGGCTTCGATCGATCCGAACTCGAGGGGTTGGGGAGCGCTCATGGCTTCTTGGCTTTCTTGATCTGGGGCTTCGAGAGATGCCCTTCGAGGCGCAGCAGCTTGTCGGCGCTGCTGGCTTCGAAGGGGCGGATCCAGCGCTGCACGATGCGCTGCAGCGGTAGGGGGTTCAGGTGATTGATGCGTTCGCGCCCGCGGCGCTCGACCACGACCAGCTCGGCCTCGACCAGCACCGCCAGGTGCTTCATCACGGCGAAGCGGGTCATGTCGAAGTGGCCGCAGAGGTCGCCGGTGGTGCGCTCGCGCTGCCGCAGCAGGTCCAGGATCGAACGCCGCGTCGGATCGGCCAGAGCCTTCCAGGGATCGGAGGGCCGCGGGTGGCCGGGACGCGCGTTCTTGCCAGTGCCGTGCTCGGGCATACATGTGACCATATGGTCACATATGGCTGCGCGCAAGGTCAGCAGGCCAGAAATCCTCGGAGCTCCTACGCCGCGGCCCCGCGGCGGCGCAGGAAGCTGCGCCAGGGGTGGTAGATCAGGGCGCCGGCGGCCAGCACCGAGAGGCCGATTCCGGTCTGCTTCCAGCCGGTCGTGGCCAGGGTGCCGACCACGACGGCGGCGGCCAGGCTGCAGTAGACGATGGGGAAGAGCGGGTACAGGGCGCTCTTGAAGGGGCGCGCCAGCTCGGGGCGCCGGGCGCGCACGGCGAGCAGGGCGGCACCGCACAGGAAGTGGAAGATCCACTCCGCGAAGACGACGCCGCCCGTCAGCAGGCTGACGTGCTCGGGGTCGATCCGGGCCCAGGTGAAGTAGGCCAGGACCACCACGCCCTGCACCAGGAGCGCGGCGATGGGGGCACCGGTGCGCGGCGAGACCTGGCCGAAGCGGGCGAAGAACAGGCGCTCCTCGGACATGGCGACGTAGATCCCCGGGGTCGTGATCAGGATCGCCGTGCAGATGCCCAGGGAAGAGATCGCCATGGCGGCGACGAGCAGGGTCTCACCCCGCGGGCCCAGGGTGCGGCGTGCCACTTCGGCGGCGAAGCTCGGGTTCGTCGCCAGACCCTCGATGCCCAGGGCGCGGGCGAAGGAGTAGTTGACCACCAGGTAGACGACGACGACCCCGGCCACGCCGACCATGATCGAGCGCGGCAGGTTGCGCGCGGGGTCCTCGATGGAGGGGGCGATGTAGGTCACCAGCTGCCAGCCGCCGTAGGAGAAGAGCACGGGCAGGGCGGCGCGCATCATCCCGCTCGGGATCGAGCCGCCGCCGGGGACCAGCTCGGGCAGGGCCGCGAGGGTCTCGGCGGGGGGCGCGGCCAGGGCCAGGCCGGCCACGGCGAAGACCAGGATCGCGCCCAGCTTGAGCAGCATGCAGAGGTTCTGCAGCACGGCACCCGTCTTCAGCCCCAGGCAGCCGAGGGCCGTGACGCCGACCAGCAGCACGACGCCCAGCGCGGTGCGGAAGGTGTCGGCGTCGTTGTCCTGACCGTAGACGAGGATCGCGACCTGCTGCGCACTGAAGTCGGCGATGACGGCGCAGGCCCCGGTCGAGACCACGAACAGGACGATCCAGGCGAAGAGGAAGGCCGGCAGGGCCCCGAAGGCCTCGCGCAGGAAGATGAACCAGCCGCCGGTGCGCGGAAAGCTGCCGGCCAGCTCCGCGAAGGTCATGGCCCCCGCCAGGGCGGCCACTCCGCCCAGGACCCACATCGCCAGGTAGGGGCCCAGCTGCGGGACCTCGCGCGCGACCCCGTGGGGGTTGAAGAAGATGCCCACGCCGATGATCCCGCCCATGACCAGCATGGTCGCGTCGAACAGGGAGAGCTTCTTGCCGGTCGGCTCGGGGGACTGACTCAAGGGAATGCCTACTCCTCGTCGCGTCCGATGTACCCCAGGGACTCGATGCTGGCCTCGAAGGCAGCTGCGCTCTCGGGGGTCACGTCGCGTGCCTCCCCGGGCCGCGTGCTTGCGGCTCTCTCTTCGAGCTCGGCGCTGAAGCGCGCGAAGCTGCGCCGCATGCGCGCCAGGGCGTCGGGGTTGGAGCTGGCCAGGTTGCGCGTCTCGAGGGGATCGGTGCGCCAGTCGTAGAGCTCCTCGATCGCCGCCAACCTGGGGCGCGGGCGCACGACGTAGGTGTAGCGTTCGTCGCGCAGGGCGCGCTGCTCGCCGCCGTACAGGGTGCTCTCGCTCCAGGCCAGGCGACTCGAGCGCGTCGTACCGCGCATCAGGGGCAAGAGCGAGGCGCCGACGAAGCTCTCGGGGGCGGGCAGCCCGAAGAGCTCGAAGACCGTCGGCATGACGTCGAGCACGCGCACCTGGGCGTCGACCGCCGACTCGAGCGAAGCGCTGCCCATGGCTCCACCCGAAGGGCCTGCGCCCGCGGGCGGATCGACGATCAGGGGCACGCGCACGAGCTCCTCGTACAGGGCGTGGCCGTGCTCGAAGCCCCCGTGCTCCCAGAACTCTTCACCGTGATCGGCGGTCAGGACGACCAGGGTCTGGTCGCGGATGCCCAGCTCCTCGAGGGCAGCGAGCAGGCGCCCGACGGCCGCGTCGACGTAGGTCACCTCCGCGTCGTAGAGGGCGCGGATGCGGGCCCGGTCGGCGTCGCTCGGCGCGCCACGCACGACCCGCGCGCCGTCTTCGGACTGGGGGCACAGGGCCTGCACGTCGGCGAAGCCCATGCGCTCCTGGCCCTCGACCTCGAAGCCCGGGGGCGGGTCGTAGTCGAGGTGCGGGTCGAAGAGATGAAGGACCAGAAAGAAGTCATCGTCCGCGTGACGGCTGACGAATTCGAGTCCGGCGTCGACGCTGGGTACGGCCCGGCGCAGGTTGCGGTTGAACGCGGGGCTGTGGTCGAAGACCTCGAAGCCGCGCTGCAGGCCCAGCATGGGCGAGAGGAAGGCGGCGTTGGCCACGGCCCCCGTCGCCACCCCCGCTGCGGAGAGCAGCTCGGCCGCGGTGGGCACATCGTCCGAGATCGGGGTCAGCCGCGTGTGCTTGCCCAGGGCCTTGTGCACGGACGGCCAGGTCCCGGTCAGGAGCGAGGCGACCGAAGGCAGGGTCCAGCCGGAGGTCGAGATGGCCTGGTCGAAGCGCGTACCTGCCGCGGCCAGGGCGTCGATATGGGGGGTGCGGCTCTTGCCGGCCGGCGCATAGCAACCCAGGGCGTCGCGGCGCAGGGTGTCCACCACCACCAGCACGGCCTGTCGGCGCGCCGTGGGGGTCGGGGCACAGGCCAGGGCCGCGGCCAGCAGCAGCACCAGGGCGACACAGGGCAGCGGCCCCGAGGCCAGAGCGTCCGCTGCCGGGGGGCGCGCGGGGCGTTGCTCTCGTGGGCGCGGATCGGCGGCGGGCATCGCCAGAGGATAGCGCCCTCGGCCAGCCCGCTGGCGCCCTTACTTGTAGACGAAGACCAGCGTGCGCCCGGAGCTCTGCTGGTGGATCACTCGGCCGGCGGCGAACCAGTCCCCGGGAATGCCGCCGTCGAAGGTACGGTCGAGCCCCTGGGCGACCTCGTCCGGCAGGTCCCAGAAGACCAGCATGTTGCCGGTCCCGGAGAGGTCGACCGTTCCGTCGCCGTCCGCGTCGAAGCCCGCGATCCAGTTGCCGGCCTGGAGGTTGCCGTAGAGGCGCGTGCGCCCGAACGGGTTCGTCTCGTCGTCCGCGAAGGGACGCTCGATGTAGGGGCCTCCCCATCCGTTGTAGGTCTGGGCAGCCGTCAGGTCGCGGCGCGCAGCGGACTGGGTCACCTCGAGCTCCTCGGCGTAGCGTCCGGTGTCAGTGTAATGAGTGACGGCCGCCTTCTCGACGCTGCGCACGAGCTGCACGAGGCGCGAGGCCTGGCCGCGCTCGATGGCGCTGCCGGAGCGGAACGCGACGACGCCGACGAGGATCGCGATGATCGAGATGGCGACGACGATCTCGAGCAGCGAGAAGCCGGAACTGCGACGTAGCGAAGTGGGGGTCATGGGTATTTCTCGTGGACGGGACTGGGGCACACTGACTTCGGCGCGGGGTGTACGGCGGCTGAAGACATCCTGGGAACAGTTCGGAAAACTCGAAGCGGGGCGGTTTCGCACAAGCCAGGGCGGGTGAGGCGACGATCCTTGGACGTCCCCCTCGTTCGAGCCCCATGCCCAGACACTTCGACCGCAGCGCCTCCCTGCGCATCTCGCCGCGCGAGCCCGTCGCCCTGCTCGAGCA
>JAJFFA010000320.1 GCA_021776885.1 Planctomycetota bacterium | reverse complement strand
TCGTGCGCTCGGTCATCTTCTTGAAGTCGACCACGGCCCGCAGGGAGCGGCCGATCAGGCGCTGGATCTCCACCGAGCGCCCGTCCACCTTGCCCGCACGGTCGCGGCTCTTGCGGTCGTGGGTCGACGAGGGGAGCATCGAGTACTCCGCCGTCAGCCAGCCACGACCCTTGCCCTGGAGGAACGGCGGGACCCTGTCGGTGACACAGGCCGTGCACAGGACGCGCGTGTTCCCGAAGCTGGCCAGGACCGAGCCGGGGGCGTGGGCCGTGAAGCCCCGCTGGAATGAGATTTCTCGCGGCTCAGCGGCCGCGCGTCCGTTCTTGCGCTTCATGTTGGAGGGGGTCCCCCGGGTTCGAGGGCGAAGCATTATAGGGAGGTCTCAGACCAGGTCGAGGGCGCGTACCCATTCAAGGGGAAAGCGCTCTTCACCCTGCTCTGTCGCCAGCACCAGCCCGCCTTCGAGCTGCAGACTTACGAAGCGCCCCTCGACCTCGCCGGCCTGCACCCGGACGCGCACCCGGCGCCGGGCGAAGCCGCAGGCGGCCACGTAGTCGCGCTCGAGCCCCTGCAGCTCGCACCCCGGGCCGCCCTCCCCGAGCACCTGATCGAGGCGCGGAGCGAGGCGTGCGAGGAGCGCGGCCTCGACCTCCTGAACGCTGGAGGGCGCCCCGGCGCGCCTCAGGCTGGTGACCGGGCGCTCGGCTTCGAGCTCCGCGGGGAAGCTCTCCTGGCCGACGTTGACCCCGATTCCGACCACGTAGTGCGGGCGCGCGGCGTCCAGGCCGCGCGTCTCGACCAGGATCCCGGCCAGCTTGGCGCCCGCGATCAGGACGTCGTTGGGCCACTTCAGCTGCACCCCGCGCGCTCCACAGGCGCGGGCCGTCTCCTGCACGGCCAGGCCGGCGGCGATGGTCAGGGCGCTGGCCAGGAGCGGCGCGGCCGGCAGCAGGACGACGGACAGGTAGAGTCCCTCCCCGGGCGCGCTGACCCAGCGCCGCCCGAGCCGCCCGCGCCCGGCGCTCTGGGCCAGGGCGGTGTGCACGTCGCCGTGCCGTGCGCTGCCGTCGGCGAGGGCCGCGAAGGCGCGCTCGCTGGTCGAGTCGACGTGCCCGTGGCGCGTACAGCGAAAGTCCATGGGGGAGCTGGTGGACATGCGGGAGAGGATACGAGCTTCCTCCCCCGTGGCACCCGGCCGGCGCCCCTTGGGTCAGCGGATGGGCGCTGGAATTCCCATCATCGCCATGTCCAGGGCCACCGGCTGCTCCGGGTCGGCCAGCGGCTCGGGCCAGATGGCGGGGGGCGGCCAGACCGCGGAGGCCTCGGCGATGGGGATGGCGTAGCCGATCGAGTAGGCCGCCGACTGATCGGGCATGGCCTGGACGCTGAAGACGATGCCGACCACGCGCCCGCGGGCGTCGGTCACCGGGCCGCCCGAGTTGCCGGGGTGCACGCCGGCGTCGACCTGCATGCGGCCGCCCACGACGCGCGAGAGGATGCCGCGGAAGGTCGAGGCGATGACCGTCTCGCCCTGCTGCAGGGCGAAGTTGCCCAGGGGGAAGCCGAACAGGTAGACGTCCGAGCCGGGACGCGGGATCGGCGGTGAGAGGTCGAGGTTCGAGAGGTAGGGCATCCCGTCGAAGGGCTCGATCTTGACCAGGGCCAGGTCCTGGCCCGACGTGTCGGCGACGCGCACGATCTCGCACGGACGGCGCACGTCGGTGCCGGAGAAGACGGCCTGGACCACGAGCACGGGGTCGACGTCGAGCTCCTCCGCGGCGCGCAGCATGGGCGAGTCGCCGGGCGTGACGACGTGGGCGTTGGTCAGGATCCAACCGTCCGCGGCGACGCAGAAGCCCGAGCCTGTGGACTCCAGCTCGAAGGGCTGCCCCAGCTCCTCGAAGTTCGGGATGCGCTGACCCTGGTGCTCTGCGATGTAGAGGTCCTGCCCGCTGTCCCTGTGCCGCAGCCTCAGGGTGACCTCCAGCAGGACGTTCGTGGCGCGTACCCGGCGCACTTCCTCGAGCCGCGCCTGCTCGAGGTTGACCGGATCGAGCAGCTGGAAGCTGGCCTGGGTGCGCGTCAGCTCCTCGCGCGCCGTCTCGATCTCGTCACGCATGCGCAGGAGCTCGTCGGTCGAGGCCGTGTCGTCCGCCTCGAGCCGGTCGAAGCGCGCCTGCAGCGTCGCGCGCTCCTCGAGGATGCGCGCCTTCTCCACCTCGAGCGCCTGCAGCCGCGCGCCGTAGCGTGCGTTGACCAGGTCGAACTCGCCCGCGCGCTCGTCCTCCTCGCGCTGCATCTTCGCGGTCAGCGCGTGGATCCGCGCCAGCTCCTCGTCGCGCTGGGCGCGGGCCAGAACCAGGGCCTCCTCGAGCCGCGCGTCGTTCTCGGCGCCGCGCTCGGACAGCTTCTGGTTCCAGACGAAGAACGCGGTCAGCGAGAGGGCGACCAGCGCCAGGGTCGTGACGAACTGTCGCCGCGAGCGCCGGCGCACGAGGGCCTCGACGTGGTCCACGGACAGCGCCTGGCCTGCGCTCGCATGGCCCGCGCTACGGCCCGAGCGACGGCCCGAGCGACGGCCCGGCGGCTCGCCCGCCGCGCGTGCCGCGAGCGCGGCCGGGAGCTCGCTCGGGTCGACGAACATGGTCTCCGTCAGGGAGCTGGTCGTGACCACGGCGAAGCGCGGGCCCGACGCCCCCAGCTGCAGCACGTCGCCCGCCGCCAGGGTGCACTGCTCGACACGCTCGCCGTTGACGAGGGTGCCGTTGCGCGAACCCAGGTCCTGGATCGAGAGCCCGCGCTCCGCCCGCTTCAGGCGCAGGTGGAACTGCGAGACGGTCGGAAAGCGGTCGCCGGAGAGGACGACGTCGTTCTCCACCGCGCGGCCGATGGCCAGGCCCTGGACTCCGATATCGATCGCTCCCCCCAGCCCTGGCACGGCCAGGGGCTTGAGGCGTAGGCCTTTCGACTGCACGAACGGGCGCGGTGTGGCGGAATGGGGCAGGGACATGGCTGGACGCGAGCTTCGTCCCCTGCCTATCGTCCGCCGCCCCGCCCCACCGAAATATCAACTGGGAAGTCCGATGCTGCACGCCCTCCTCGCCGCCCTGCCCGCCCTCGCTCCCCAGGACGGAGGGTCGGTCCGTCCCCTACCCCTCGGCGACCCCCCCGAGCACGCCTACGACGTCCCTTTCTTCGCCGACAGCACCCACGACCCCGCCGTCCCCTCCCCGGACGTGTTCCTGGGCAACCCGGTGGGACAGCGCCTGGCCCGCCACCACGAGGTCCTGGCGGCCTTCCGCGCCTGGAGCGAGGTCTCGCCGCGCATGACCCTGGCTTCCTACGGGACGACCTACGAGGGCCGCGAGCTGGTCTACGCCGTGATCACCTCGGAGCAGAACCAGGCCGACCTCGAGGCCATCCAGGGCCGCCTGGCGCGGCTCTTCGACCCGCGCGGGTTGGCCGCGGGGGAGGAGCCCGAGCTGATCGCAGAGACCCCCGCCGTGGCCTGGCTGGGCTACAGCATCCACGGCGACGAGACCTCCGGCGTCGACGCCGCCCTGGCCGTGGCCCACCACCTGGTGGCCGGCACGAGCGCGGACGTGACCGAGCTCCTGCGCGACGTGGTCGTCGTGCTCGACCCGTGCATGAACCCGGACGGGCGCATGCGCATCGTGTCGCAGATCGAGCAGAACGCCGGCTTCGTGGCCAGCCTGGACGTCGCCGCGCGTCAACGCGGCCACTGGCCCTACGGTCGCGGCAACCACTACCTGTTCGACATGAACCGCGACTGGATGGCCGGGGTCTGCCCCGAGACCCGTGGTCGCTGGCGGGTCGCCCTCGACTTCCACCCGCAGCTCTTCGTCGACGCCCACGAGATGGGCTCCCTCGACACGTACCTCTTCTATCCGCAGTCCGAGCCGCGCCACCCCGCGCTGCCCGAGTCTCTGCTGCGCTGGCAGGTGCGCTTCGCCGCGGACCAGGCCGCCGCCTTCGACGCCCACGGCTGGGGCTACTACACGCGCGAGTGGGCCGACGCCTGGTACCCGGGCTACTCCGACGCCTGGGGCTCGATGAACGGCGCCATCGGCATCCTCTATGAGCAGGCCGGCCTCGGCGGCCAGCCCCTGCGGCGCGCCTCGGGGCGCGTCGAGAGCTACCGCGAGTCGGTGCACGGCCACGCCGTGTCGAGCCTGGCCAACCTGCACACCCTGGCCCAGGAGCGCGAGGCGATCCTGCGCGACTACGTCGCCGGCAAGCGCCGCAACACCGACGCGACCCGCGCGGGCGGCGAGCGCGCCTACGTCGTCGTCCCCGGGCGCCACCCCGATCGCGAGGCGCGCCTGGTCGACCTGCTCCTGGCCCAGGGCGTCGAGGTCTGGCGTGCGACCGGAGCCTTCGCGGCCACGGACGTCGAGGGCAGCCTGGCGACCCGCTCAGAGGGGCGCGAGTTCCCGGTCGGAACCCTTGTCGTCCCGGCGACCCAGCCCCAGGCGACCCTGGTCCAGGCCTACCTGGCCTTCGACCCGCGCATGGGCGAGGAGTACCTGGTCGAGGAGCGCGAGTCCCTCGAGCGTGACCGCGGCACGAAGATCTACGACGTCACCGCCTGGGACCTCTCGCGCGCCTTCGACCTGGACGCGTACTGGTGCAGCGGGGCGGCGAGCGCGGCGCTGGAGCAGCTCTCGGGCGCGCCGCAGCCCGCCCCGGCCGAGCTGGCGTCGGACGCGCGCCCCTACGCCCTGCTGGTCGATGGCCGCCGGGACGCCTCCGTGCGTTTCGCGGCGCGCTGCCTGGCCGCGGGCCTGGCGCTGCACCTCGCGGACGAGGAGTTCACGAGCGCCGGTCGGCACTTCGCCCGCGGGTCGCTCTTGCTGCGCCGCCACGAGAACCCGCCCGGCTTCGTCGAGCTGGCGCGCGAGGCGGCGCGCGACGCGGGGGTCGAGCTGGTGGCCACGGCGAGCGGGCGCTCCCCGGACGAGGGGCCGGACCTGGGCGGGGGGCACTTCCAGCTGCTCGAGCGGCCGCGGGTGGCGATGCTGGCCGGAGCGCCGGTCTCGAGCTCGGACTACGGGCACCTGTGGCAGCTGCTCGACGAGGAACTGCGCGTCCCGGTCATCCTGCTCGAAGCCGGCAGCCTCGCGCGCTTCGACCTGCGACCCTACAACGTGCTCGTCCTGCCGCCCGCCTACGGCCTGGGGCGCCTGCTGGCGCCGGCGGCCGAGAATCTGGCGGCCTGGGTGCGCTCGGGCGGGACCCTCGTCGCCTGCGGCTCGTCCGCCGC
>JAJFFA010000319.1 GCA_021776885.1 Planctomycetota bacterium | reverse complement strand
GCCGCCCTCGCCGCCGCCGGCTGCTCCGCACAGAGCGGTCGCGCCCGCGTCCTGGTCCTGCGCGAGCCCCTGGCGCTGCTGCCCGAGTTGCTCGCCTGGTGCGCCCGCGCCGCGTGCTTCGTGGGCGCCGACTCGGGCCCGCGCCACCTGGCCGCGGCCGTGGGTACGCCGCGCGTGGTCGTCTTCGGCCCGACGGACCCGCGCCACACGGCCTACGCCGTGGCCGACGAGACCTGCTTGCGCGTCCCCGTCCCCTGCGGGCCCTGCCACGCCGAGCGCTGCCCCCTCGGCGCCCCGGAGCACCACGCGTGCATGCTCGGCGTCGATCCGGCGCGGATCGTGGCGGCGGCCCTGCCCTGAGCCCTGCGCCTGGGCCATACTGCGCCCCCGCTCACTCCGCCCCGAAGATGCCCCCGCCATGTCCGACGTCGCCGCCGAGTTCCCCGCCGATATCCCCGACCAGCCCGAGCTCGTCAGCCAGCGCCGCGAGGGCGCGATCGTGCACCTGCGCCTCGAGCGGCCAGAGGTCATGAACTGCCTCTCGTTCCCGACCCTGCGGCGCTTCCGTACCCTGCTCGAGGAGCTGGCCGGCGACCTCTCGATCCGCTGCATCACGATCACCGGCGCGGGCGAGAAGGCGTTCTGTGCCGGCGCGGATCTGAAGGAGCGGCGCAGCATGCCGACGGAGCGCGTGCCCGACTTCGTGAAGAACATCCGCGGGCTGATGGACGACGTCGAGGCCATGCCCCAGCCGACCGTCGCCGCGGTCAACGGCTTCGCCTTCGGGGGCGGGACCGAGCTCCTGCTCGCCTGCGACCTGCGCGTCGCCGCGGCCCACGCCCAGTTCGGCCTGACCGAGACCTCCCTGGCGATCATCCCGGGGGCGGGGGGCACCCAGCGCCTGCCGCGCCTGGTCGGCAAGAGCCGCGCCAAGGACCTGATCCTGACCGGGCGCCGCATCAGCGCCCAGGAGGCGGCGGACATGGGGCTGGTCAACCGCGTCGCGGCCGAGGGCGAGCTCGAAGCCTGCGTGGCCGAGGTCGCCGCACAGATCGCGGGCAACGGGCCGGTGGCCGTGCGCGCGGCCAAGGAGGCCATCGACCGCGGCTCCGAGCTGCCCATGGCCCAGGGCCTCGAGATCGAGGCGCGCTGCTACGACAAGGTGCTCCCGACGAGCGATCGGCTCGAGGCCCTGGCGGCCTTCGCCGAGAAGCGCAAACCGGTGTTCGAAGGGCGCTGAGCGCCGCGGGGCGTGGAGCGATGACACCGGCGCGCTTCTCCACCGCGGAGGCCGAGCACCTGGCCCTCGAGCACTGGGGCCTGCGGGCCCACGCGTCCCCCCTGCCCAGCTACATCGACCAGAACTTTCGGCTCGAGGGGGAGGACGGCGCGTGCTTCGTGCTCAAGCTGGCCCACGCGGGCCAGGACCCGGAGGAGCTCGAGCTCGAGTGTGCCGCCCTGGCCTGGTTGGCGCAGCGCGTCGAGCTGTGTCCGCGGGTGCTCCCCGCTGGCGCGGGTCAGCCCATGCTGGAGGTGCGCGCGACCGACGGCAGCGCGCGCCTCGCGCGCCTGCTCAGCTTCCTCCCCGGCACCCTCTACGCCGACGTCGAGGCGCCGGGGCCCGCGCTCTGGGCCAGCCTGGGCAGCGCCCTGGCGCGCACGGCCAGCGCCTTCGAGGGCTTCGAGCACCCGGCCATGGGCCGCGTCATCCAGTGGGACCTGGCCCGGGCGGGCTGGATCGCGACGCGCACCGGCGTGATCGCGGACCTCGAGCGGCGCGGGCGGGTCGAGCGCGCCCTGGCGGCGTACCTGGCCCGGGCGCGGCCGCACCTGGCGCAGCTGCGCGCTGGCGTGGTCCACAACGACGCCAACGACAACAACCTCCTGGTCGAGCCGGGCCCGGAGGGGCCGCGGGTCGCCGGCCTGATCGACTTCGGCGACCTGGTGCACACGGCGACGGTCTGCGACCTGGCCATCGCCCTGGCCTACGCCGTGTTCGAGCAGGCCGCGCCCCTCGACACGCTCCTGGCCGTCGTCGGCGGCTACCACGCCGAGCGCCCGCTCTTCGAGCTGGAGCTCGAGGTGCTCTTGCCCCTGGTGCGCGCGCGCCTGGCGGTCAGCGTCGTCAGCTCGGCCGAGGCGGCCCGGGACGATCCGCAGAACAGCTACGCCGGCATTTCCGAGGAGCGCGCCTGGAGCGCCCTGGCCCGGCTCGAGGAGCTGGACGGCCGCGCGGCCCTCGACGCCCTGCGCACGGCCTGCGGTTTCCCGCCGCTCGCGGCCCCGGGCCGGCCGGCCCAGGGGCTGGGCGCCGCCCGCGCGCGGGTGCTCGGGCCGTCCCTCTCCCTCGCGTACCGCGAGCCGCTGAAGCTCGTGCGCGGCTCGGGTCAGTACCTCTTCGACGTCGAGGGGCGCGCCTTCCTCGACTGCGTCAACAACGTCTGTCATGTGGGGCACTGCCATCCGCGGGTGGTGCGCGCGGGGGCGCAGCAGATGGCGCTCCTGAACACGAACACGCGCTACCTGCACGACACGATCGTCGACTACGCCGAGCGCCTGGCGGCCAGCTTCCCCGACCCCCTGGGCGTGGTCTTCTTCGTCAACTCGGGCAGCGAGGCCAACGAGCTGGCCCTGCGCATGGCGCGCGCCGCCACCGGCCGCCGCGACGTGGTCGTCGTCGACGGGGCGTACCACGGCAACACCTCGTCCCTGGTGGACCTCTCGCCCTACAAGCACGACGGTCCGGGGGGCGAGGGGGCGGCGCCCTGGGTGCGCACGGTCTCCATGCCCGATGCCTACCGCGGTGCCCACCGTGACGCGGGTCCCTACGCGGACGAAGTGGCTCGAGCCGCGAGCGGAGCGGCGGCCTTCCTGTGCGAGTCGATCCTCTCCTGCGGCGGCCAGATCGTTCTGCCCGCGGGCTACCTCGAGGCGGCCTACGCCCACGTGCGCGCCGCCGGCGGGGTCTGCATCGCGGACGAGGTGCAGGTCGGCTTCGGCCGCGTCGGCACCCACATGTGGGCCTTCGAGACCCAGGGCGTCGTGCCCGACATCGTCACCCTGGGCAAGCCCATGGGCAACGGCCACCCGCTCGCGGCCGTGGTGACGACGGCCGAGATCGCCGCCGCCTTCGACAACGGCATGGAGTACTTCAACACCTTCGGTGGCAACCCGGTCTCCTGCGCCATCGGCTCGGCGGTCCTGGACGTGATCGAGGACGAGGGCCTGCGCGCCCACGCGCTCGAGGTGGGCGGCTTCCTGCTCGAGGGTCTGCGCGACCTGGCGACGCGCCACGCGTCGATCGGGGACGTGCGCGGGCTGGGCCTGTTCCTGGGCGTCCAGTTCGTCGCGGACCGCAGCACGAAGGCCCCCGACGCCGCGCTCCTCGCGCGCCTGGTCGAGTTCGCCCGGGGCGAGGGCATCCTCTTCTCGTCCGACGGCCCGCAGCACGACGTCCTGAAGCTCAAGCCGCCCCTGTGCTTCACCCGCGAGGACGCGGCCCTTGTCGTGGCGTGCCTCGAGCGCGGGCTGGCACTCGAGGCTGAGCCCTGACCCCGACTCTCCAGGCCGCCCATGAGGTCGCTCCCTCCCCCTGGCACTCCCCCCTGCACAAGAGGCCTGCCGTCCGCTGGCTCTGGTAGCGAGCGCCGGGCTCTTGTCTGGCGCTG
>JAJFFA010000318.1 GCA_021776885.1 Planctomycetota bacterium | reverse complement strand
CTTGACCATCGGTCTCCATGCAGGCAGGTAGCGGGCCTCGGGGGTCCAGTCTCCGATCGCGGGGTTGTTCGAATCCGCGTGGGTCGAACTCAGGTTGAGCGCGTTGAAGGCGTTCAGGTTCGCGTTGGAGTCGAGGACCGGGTGGTCGGCGGGAAAACCCGTCACTCCGCAAGGTACGCCCAGGATCCAGCGTGGTTCGGAAGGACCCTCGGGGGGCGCGGTCTGGTCGGTCACGCGGAACAGCTGAGGTGCTCCGACGACACCCGAGTTCAGCGCAGCCTTCTTGAGAAAGCGCACCGCGTCGGGGTGGGTGTTCGGGGACGATGAGTCGTTGTACTCGAAGACCGTCTCGAACTCGGGGTTCGTCCGAAGGTGTCGGACGAACGCGGTATCGAGCGGGTTCGCGATCAACGTTGACTCAGGAGTCAGCGGCTTGAGGTCGGCGACGAGATCATGAAGGTCCCAGATGGCGATTCCGTCCGCCGTTCCGGCACGTCCCATGAAGGCGTAGGGCTTGTACCCTCCCGTGAGGACCGCCTGCGCGTTCTCCACGTTGTAGCGCTCATCCACTTCGGTCATCGTGAACATGCGCATGAAGGCATCCATGCCGTCTGCGAACTGGTCGACGAACCACGCACGCACGTTCTCCGGCGCAACCTCCGGGGTTCCACACGGATCGCCGGGATCGAAGTGTGTCAGGCGATAACGCGTCTGGAAGCCGTCGCCGATCTTGGGCGCCACGGACAGGACGTAGTGCTCGCCAGGATCCAGGTCTGGATCGTTGGGGTCCCGCCACTGGGCATCGGGGTGCCAGATGATGCCGAAGCCCCCGCTCGCATCCGGTTCTCCCGGCGGAACGCTCGTGTAGGTGCGCAAGGCCAGCTCGCCAGGACAGTGCACCAGAATGCCATCGGGCCTCGGCCCGAAGTCATTGGAAGCCGTCATGATGACGTCCGGGTTCGTCAGGTTCGGGCCTGCCATCTTCGCGTTGCGACCCAACCGCCCGTTCTCGTTGCCGCGCACGAACTCGGTGATCTGCGGCGCCGAGGGCAATGTGAAGTCGATGATCTGGCGCTGAAGGTTCGTCCCACTGGTGCAGTCGATGATCAGCCGGTTCGGATCCGCCGGATCGACGAGCACCTCGAGCGCGCCGCCCTGGGCACCGATCTGGATCGGGTGCTCCGGCGGCGGCGGCAGGTCTCCGACTAGCGCGAGCGGGGACGGGCCCTGGTCGAGCAACCAGATCTCGGTGATCGTGCGTGCCGTGAAGACCGTGTTCTCGATCGCTCCGTTGAACCGCTGTTGGCCGTTCGAGTAGAGGAAGTGCGACGGCGTCTTGCGCACCTCGTCGTCCATGATGAAGGTTCCATGACCCCCGCCCCCCGTCACCAGGGTCAGCCCTTGGGTCGTGTGGACCGCGTGCACGCGCTGGATGGTCTGTGGCCCGAGGTCCGCGCCCGTGTCGGGGTCGACGGCGTGACAGACCTTGTCTTGCGGGTTGCGACAAACTCGGTCGTCCCACGGGGCGTCGTCATCCCAGACGACCGTCGTGAGGTCGTACTGGAACCAGCCGACGTGATCGACCGCCGCGAACAGAAGACTGCGTGTGGCGTCCTGGTACGCGGCTACATCAACGCATACCGGGGGATGGCGCCGCTGCTCCAGGTCGTCGATCGGATCGGTCGGGTTGCTGTAACGGTCGGAGGTGAAGACGATGTCCTCGAACTGCGGGTCCGCTCCGGCGTAGGGCGTGCCGGTGCCCCACAACGGCCCCCACTCAACGGGCCCCAGGGACAGCTCGGGCGACGGGAAGTTCAGGTATGCATACGAGAAGCGCGCGATGCCGTGCATCCCCGCTGCCACGTACATGTGCGTTGCGTTCGCACTGATTCCAGACGGGTAGCAGGCCTGACCCGAGAAGTTCGTGAGGGGCGCCGTCGTGGGGTGACGGATCACACCGCGCTGGGCCTCGGCCGCAAGGGCAAAGCTCACGCTGTCCGTGGCAACCGAGACCTGCAGACGGACATCGTCCAGGTCGTAGAAGCGCACGCGTGAGTTGTCCTTCTTTGCGAACAGCGCGACGAGCCAGCGCTTCGTCCCGGCACCGGTGGTCGTCTCGACGACCTGCACTTCGTTGCACCAGCGCACGCTGTTCTGGGTGCTCGGATCGAGGTTCCCCGAGTCGTCGAGCCGGACCCAGAACGGTTCGAGGGCCGCGCCGTCCAGGCGCACGGCCCACAGCCCGTCCCGGCCCGCGGCGACGTAGAAGGTGTTCGAGGCCAGCATGTTCGCGAGATCCATGTCCGGATCCGGGATCATGTGCACCGGCCGAATACCCTCGGGCCCGGTGTCGTGGATCGCGAGGGGCTGGTCGAAGCCGGCCTGCGACGTGGGGTCGATGCGGGCCAAGCTCGCGCCTTCGGCGGCGAAGAGCGCAGTGCCCGTCGGGTCCGTGGCCTGGCAGGTGGGAAAGGACGGCCCATGGTAGCTGACGAGTTGATCGTAGACCGGGTCCTGAACGATTGCGTCGGCGCGTTCAGCCGCGAGCATGGCGAACGCTACGCACGCCGTGAGTGAGTGAGTGAGTGAGTGAGCGAGCGTCTCAGCATGGTTGTTTCTCCATCCCCGCCGCCGGCCTCACAGCGCAGCGGGACATCTCCAACGTACGACAGATCCCACGCGAGGTCCTGACGCCACGGAGTTTCCCGCCCCACCCCCTTGGCGCTGCGTCCAGGCGAAGCATGCTGCAATAGACGCAGGGCACTCTCCCACAGCTGCGGGGCAGCCGCCTCACCTCAACGCAGCCGTGCGTGGGCCTCCAGCAGCCCGCGCACCTCCTCCGCAGAGAGGCGCCAGGCGCGGATGGTGAGGCAGCGCTCGCGCAAGGCCGCGTCCTCCGCGAAGCGCTCGAGCTCGTCCAGGGTCAGGTTGTTCTGTAGGGCGTCGAGGCCGGGGGAGAGGGCGAAGCGCAGGAGCGGCGGGCGCTGGGCGAGGACTTCCTCGAGGGGCACCAGGTCCCACGGCTTCTCGCGCGAGAACGTGTGCAGGTCGAAGACGAGCAGGACCTCGTCCGCTCCGTCGAGGACCGCGTTCGCGCGCTCGCTGGGCAGGTGCAGGGCGCGCGCGCCGCGTTCGAGGGTGGTCCAGACGAAGTCCTGGGTGACCAGCAGGAGCGGCACGTCCAGGGGTTGGGCGTCGAGGGCCCGCGCGGCCTCGACGTAGCCCGGCGCGGGCTCCCTGCGCAGCGCCGGCGAGAGGCGCGTTCCCTCGAACAACGCGACGCTGAGGAGCAGGGCGCCGAGCACCGCCGTGCGCCGCTCGCGGCCGCGGGCCAGGCGCTCGACCGCCATCGCGGCCCCGACGCTGGCCACCGTGGCAGTGTACGACGCGTCGGGCGCCCGCGGAGCCGAAGTCATCGTGCCGCCAGCGAGAACCGCGATCGTGTCGCGGCGAGGACCGAGGTCAGCTTCGCGCGACTGGACGATCGAACGCGTGAAGGAGATCGGGCGGCGGCAGTGGATGAAGGAGTCGGGATACCACAGGCAAGGCACTGTCGAGAACGCGTTCTTCCGCTACAAGATGATCCTCGGTGGTGGGCTTCGGGCTCGCCACCCGAACGCGCAACAGGCCGAGGCGCGGATCGCCTGCACCGTACTGAACCGGATGGCTCAGCTCGGTCGCCCGGCTTCGTACTCGGTCGGGGCCCAAGATCGCGGGGATAGGAGTACCTGCAAGCCAGGCCGGGTTCATGCACCAACGGCGCGGTCGAGCTCTCCTTCACGCCCTGAACCCGGCTCGGATCAGTCCGCTGCCGCGACGCGCTTCTTCTCGCGGCGACGCTCGGAATCGTTCAGCAGGCGCTTGCGCAGGCGCAGGCTCTTGGGCGTGACCTCGAGCAGCTCGTCGTCCTCGATGTACTCGAGGGCTTCCTCCAGGGAGAGGATGCGCGGCGGCGGGATCTTGACGTTGTCGTCGCGGCCCGAGGCGCGCATGTTGGTCAGCTTCTTCGCGCGACACACGTTCACCGGCAGGTCGGCGTCCTTGTTGTTCTCGCCGACGATCATGCCCTCGTAGACGGGGGTGCCGGGGGGCACGAAGAAGATGCCGCGGTCGGTCAGGCCGTCGAGGGCGTAGGGCACCACGTCGCCGGAGCGGTCCGAGATCAGGACGCCGTTGGTGCGGCGCGGGATGGGGCCGCCGTCGGGCTTCCAGACCTCGAACACGTGGGCCAGGATCGCCTCGCCCTGGGACAGGGTCAGGAGCGCCGTGCGCGCGCCGATCAGGCCGCGGGCGGGGATCAGGAACTCGATCTTGGCCAGGTCGCCGGCCGAGTCCATGTGGGTCATCTCGCCCCGGCGCCGTCCGAGGTACTCGATGATGCGACCCGCGTTGGCCTGGGGCACCTCGACCGTGGCGCGCTCGAAGGGCTCGCAAGGCTTGCCGTCGACCTCCTTGATGATCACGTGGGGCTTGCCCACGGCGAACTCGAAGCCCTCGCGGCGCATGGCCTCGATCAAGACCGAGAGGTGCAGCACGCCGCGCCCCTTGACCTCGTAGGCGTCCGCGGAGGTGGTGGAGGCGAGGCGCAGGGCGACGTCTTTCTGCTCGGCCTTCTGCAGCCGCGCCAGGACCTGGCGGCTGGTGACGAACTGGCCCTCGGTGCCGGCGAAGGGCGAGGCGTTGACGTAGAAGACCATCGAGATCGTCGGCTCGTCGATGGCGATGGCGGGCAGGGGCTCCAGGTGCTCGGGGTGGCACAGGGTGTCGCCGATGCCCAGGTCCTCGATGCCGCCCACCAGGGCGATGTCGCCGGCGTGCACCTCCTCGACCGCGACGCGCTCGAGGCC
>JAJFFA010000317.1 GCA_021776885.1 Planctomycetota bacterium | reverse complement strand
ACCAGGTGAAGGACAGGCTCATCTTGGCGCCCAGGAAGCCCTCGAAGTGCACGAAGTCCATGGCCGTCTTCCAGTCCCCGAGGGAGGGCACGTAGTCGATCCCGACCTGGCTCGTCATGTCCGCCGGGTCGCCCAGGATCGAGCGCAGACAGGCGTCCTTGTTGCGCAGCTTCGCCGCGCGGTGGGACTCGTCGCCGAGGGTCTCACCATCGCGGTTGCCGAGCATGTTGTAGCCCTGCCAGGCGAGGACGCGCAGGGAGCGCGCCGCGAACATCGGCGCCAGGGCCGTCTTCATCAGGGTCTCGCCGGTCTTGCCGTCGTTGCCGGCGTGGGGCACGCCGCGCTCGAGGGCGAGCTCTTGCAGCGCCTTCGAGCTGGCTCCACGGCTGGGGGTGAAGTTGACGAAGGGCCGACCGCTGGAGAGCGCCGCGTAGGCGTAGAGCAGGGACGCCGGCTGGCTCTTGTTCTGGTCGAGGGCCGCCTCGAGGGAGGCCAGGTTGCCCCACTCCTGCTGCTCGTCGCGCCCGGCCTCGGTGCTGGCGACGTAGACGACGACCGTGCGTGCGAGCCCCTCGCGCTGCTCGAACTCCTGCCAGTCGGCGACGAGCTGCGCGATCTGCTCGCGCGGCGCCAGGGCGCCGAGTTCGGCCGAACGCGGGTCGAGGGCGGCCAGCCCGACGTCCGGACCGTCCAGGATCCCGGGCCGGATCGCAGCCTCGAAGCGGCCCGCGTGGGAGGCCCCCGCTGCGACCAGCTCGGCGGACAGGACCTGGGCCCGCACCAGCTCGCCCGCGGACTGGGACACGTCGCGCAGGCACACGTCGTGTCCCCCCACGGCCCAGGTGTCCAGGGGCGGCAGGGGCACGCGATCGAAGGGCGGGGCCTCGGTGGCGAGCCCGATGGGCTCGAGGCTGCCCTCGACCAACCCCGCCAGCCCATAGACCACGCAGGTCGAAATGGCGCCGCGCGCCCCGATGAGCCACAGGCCCGTGCGTGCGCCAGGGCCGTCGAGGGCCGGTTTCGTGGGGTGGGTCAATCGGAGTCCTGGGGCTGGTCCGTGGCGCGCCGGGCCTCGATCCAGCGCGCGACGAGGCCAGCGTGGCGCTGGGGCCACCAGCGCGTTCCGGCCACGCCCGCCGCGCTGGTCAGGGCGTCCGCCGCCGTCCGCGTGGGGTCATGCGAGCCTGTGATTCTGCCGTCCGGCGCGCCCTGCGCCAGGGCGCTCCCGACTCCGTCTCCCGAAGCCGTCGATGGGATGGCCCCGGACGGGTCCTGTCCCCGGGGGTGGCCCGGGTCGGCGCCCAGGCCCGCCGCCGCGTCCGGGCCCCGGTCGAGGGCCAGGAGGGCCCCATCCGCGCGGTCGAGGGCGCGCTCCAAGGCCGCCCGGTCCGGACCGCGCTCGGCGGAGGAGAGCAGGGCTTCGAGCTCGCGGCGCAGGGCCGCCAGGCGCTCGCCCGGGCCCTCGCCCGGGCCCTCACCCGGCGCGGAAGGACCCGCGGCCGGCCCCGTCGCAGTGTCCCGCGCCAGCTCCCGGGCCGCCTGGGCCAGGGCCGTCAGGCGCTCGAGGTCGAGCCCATCGGCCCCCGACCCGGCGCGCAGGGCCTCGAAGGCCAGGTCCTCCGCCTGCTGCACCTGCGCCGCCAGGTCCCCGGCCGCGCGGGCCAGCCAGTCGGGCGTCAGCGCCGCACCGGGACGGGAGTCGAGGGCGAAGGCCAGCAGCCCCGCCCCCAGGAAGGGGAAGGCGAGGAAGGGCATCGACGCGGGCAGGGCGGCATGCACGGCCGAGCGCGTCTTCACGCGCTGCACGACCCGCGCCAGCAACAGCTCGACCAGGATCGAGGGCGGCGGCCGCCCTTCGCACTCGAAGGCCGTGACCAGCTCGCCCTGCAGGCCCAGGCCGCGGTCGACCTGACGGGCGATGCGCTCCGGGCGCGGCCGCGTCTCGATCCACCAGGTCGCGGCCACGGCGCAGCCTCCGACCAGCGCGGCGCACCAGGCGGGCAAGGACCCGGGGGCGGTGGAGCTGGAGGTGTGCACCGCCAGGCCCTGCAGAGCGAGCCCGGCGCCGACACCGAGCAGCAGCGCCTCGACCCCGCGGGCCAGGGCGACCGCGTGACAGACGCGCGCCACGAGGGAACTCGGGCCCGTGCCCTTCAACGCGGCGTCCCGCTCCCCGTGCTCGCTTCAGGCAGCTTGGACGCCAGGGCCTCGGGCAGGGCGGCCAGACGTTCGCGTGCGGCGACGAACAGGAGCGGCGACCCGCTGGCCGGGAGCAACCAGGCGTTCGGAAGCCACAGGTCCTGCTGCACGCAGGACTCGACCGCCGCGGTCAGGAGCGTGTTGCCCTGGGAGAAGAAGGCCACGTTGATCAGGTTGCCCTCACTGGCCGCCGCGAAGACGGGCGCCTCGCCCTGGGCGCGCTCGACCATGCGCGAGCCGAGGAAGACCCAACGGTGACGCTCGAGGGTGCGCCCGCGGGAGACGTCGCGCACCAGATCCTCGGCGCGGTAGAAGAAGGTCTCCGTGCCCTCGCGCCAGGCCAGGTACAGGTAGAAGCCATCGCCGCTGGGCAGGGTCACGTCGTAGGGACTGACGCCGGCCGCGCGCTCCTCGGGCGTCGGCTCCGGGTCCTTGGCCGCCCACATGGCGTTGCTCCCGGGCTTGGCTCCGAGGGCGAGCAGCGCCGCGTTCAGGATCTCGACATCGACGCCCGTCCCGAAGAGCGCCTCGTGGACCGCGCCGTGGGGCGCCACCAGGAGGTACTCGAGGTAGTCGTCGCGCACGATGACCTCCGCGGGGAAGGCGCAGGTGCCGGCACCCAGGTCGAGGGTCACCCCGGCTTCGGCGAAGCGGGCGCCGAGGGCGGACTGGGGATCCTCCTGGGTCGCCGCACCCAGGAGCAGGAGGGCCAGGGTCGGCCCCAGGGCCGGAAGTGAGGTTCTGAACATCGAGGAAGGGGGAACGGCCCAGGGCGGGAGAGGCTCAATCCGATTGGAAGAAACGCAGACCCAGGGTAGTGGCCGCTGCCCGGCACTGCACGGGCGCCCGCCGCTGCCCGCTCAGGGCTGGGCCATTCCGCGGCGAAGCCTGGGGACCAGCGTACAATCGTCCGGCAAACGACCGTCCACCACTGCGCTCGGGAAGGAGGCCTGCGGGTCTTGGGAGGAGGCGAATTCGAGAAGGACACCGCCGCTGGCGCGGGGGAGAGCGCCCTGCGCGCGCACCTCCTTCGCTATGTGGAACGGCGCATGGATGCCGCCGCTCGCCGCTGGACCGAGCCCCAGGACATCGTCCAGCAGGTGCTCGTCGAGCTGGGCGAGCGCAGGGCCCAGGGCGTCTCCGGCCCCGGCATCCCCCTCGACCCGGAGCCGCTGCGCGCCTGGGTCTGCAAGCGCGCCGACTGGCGCCTCGCCAATCTCCACCGCGACCACGCTCACCTGCGCGGCGAGACGGCCCTGCCCGCGGCCGGCCAGATCTCCCAGCCTACGCCCTCCCTCACCGACGGCACCGTGACCCGCGCCGACACGCGGCACGTGCTGAGCGAGCTGGTGCGCCACCTGCCCGCCGAGTACGGCGAGGCCGTGCGCCTCTGCGCCCTCGAGGGCAAGAGTTTCGTCGCGGCCGGCCAGGCCCTGGGGGTGTCCGCCGACACGGTGCGCAAGCGCTACGCCCGCGCCCGAAGCGTCCTGGGCCGGGCGCTCGCGGCCCGTCGCCATGACTGACGCAGCCGACGAGCTCGAACGCGCCGCCGCCGCGTTCGTCGAAGCGCGCCAAGCCGAGCTGGACGGCTTCGAGGGCCTGCCCGCCCTCGACGAGCTCGACGCCGACGACGCGCTGCTCCTGGCGGACGAGTTCGAGCTCGTGCGACGCATCGGCGAGGGTGGCATGGGCATCTTCTACGAGGCGCGCCCGCGCACGGCCCTCGGACGCCCGGTCGCGGTCAAGCTCCTGCGCCCCTTCGCCTCCGAGGCCGGTCGCGAGCGCTTCCGGCGCGAGGTGCGCGCGGTGCTCGCCCTGGACCACCCGGGCATCGTGCCCGTCGTCGCAGCCGAGGTCGATGGCGAGGCGCCCTTCCTGGCCATGAAGCTCGTCGACGGGGCCCCCCTCGACAGCCTGATCGCGTGGCTGCGCGAACAGGGCGGAGTCCCCGCCGAGACCGGCGGCCTACGCACCTTCGTGCAGAAGTGCGCCGCCCACAGCCGGCAATACGCACCCTCCACCCCCGCCACGGACCGCTGGCGCGCGGACTACGGCTCGTGGGCGGCGCAGCTCGCCCTCGACGTGGCCGACGCCCTGCAGCATGCCCACGAGCGCAGCATCGTCCACCGGGACATCAAACCCGGGAACCTGGTCGTCACGCCGGAGAGCCGCGCGGTGCTGCTCGACTTCGGCATCGCCTCGACCGACGACGCGGCGGTCACGCGCACGGGCGATTTCGTGGGCACGCTGCACTACAGCGCCCCCGAACAGATCCTCGGTCGCCCCATCGACGCCCGCGTCGATGTCTACGCCCTGGGCGCCACCCTGTTCGAGCTCCTGACCCTCGCGAGACCCCACTCGGACGTCAGTCCTTCGGAGATCCTGCGCCGCGGAATCGACCTCGAGCCCCCCGGCGGCGCCGTCTTCGGTCGGCGCGTGCCCGAGGGCCTGCGCAGGGTCTGCCGCAACGCGATGGCCGGGGATCCCGAGGCGCGCTACGCCTCGGCCGGCGACATGGCCGCCGACCTGCGCAGCTTCCTCGCGGGCCACGCGGTCGCGCCCCTGCGCCTGGCGCCCCTCGCGCGCCTGCGGCGCTGGCCCCGGCGCCACCCACGCGCGGCCGCCCTGGTCTTCGTGGTCCTGCTCGCGGCCGCCTTCTCCCTGCGCTGGGCGCGCCAGCTCGACCAGGCCCACGCCGGCGTCCGCAGCGCAGCCGCCCTGCTGGACGACGCGCGCGAAGTGCACCGCGGACTGCGCAGCGAGGCCGCCGGCTTCGCGCGCTGGCTCGACGCGAGCGACGCCATCAGCCGCGTGGACCTGCGCACACGCGACGCGCGCCGCGCGCAGCTACGCGTCGAGCGCGAGCGCTTCGTCGCCCGCTGCGAGGACGCGAGCCACGTCCTGCTCGCAGGCCTGGCCCGGGCTCCGGACCACGCGACCCTGCGCGGACAGCTGGCCGAGCTGCGGGCCCTGTCCCTGCTGCGCGCCCTTGACGAGTGCGTCGACGTCCTCGCACCCGAAACCCTGCTGCGCCTCGAGCGCGACCTCGCCGCGGCGGACCCTGGCGCGGACCACGCCGCCCTGCTCGACCCCCTCGGCAGCCTCGAGCTGACGAGCGATCCGTCCCCCTGCCAGGTGACGGTCGAGCGCGCGGGCCAGGTCGCCTTCCGCGGCAGCACGCCCTGCACGGTGGAGCTGCCCGAGGGCACCTACGACGTGACCCTGACCCACGGGGAGCGCTTTGCGACGCGACTGCCCCTGCTCGTGCGCCGCGCGGCGGTCTACGCAGAGGACCCGGACGCCCTGCCCCCGCGCGCCCAGAGCATCGAGCTGTGGACCGAGGCGCCGGCCCCGGGCTTCGTGCCCGTGGCGGCCGGATGGACCCTGCTCGAGGACTCTCCCCCGCGCTGGCGGCGCATCGAGGCCTTCGAGATCCAGGAGTTCGAGGTCACCTTCGCGACCTACCTGGCCTGGCTCGAAGCCACCCGTCCCGAGCCCCTGGACGAGTTCCTGCCCGCGGACGAAGTCCAGGTCTTCGTGCTCGAGGCCCCCGACGGCACCCTCGCCCTGGCCGAGGGCGTCGATCCCACCTGGCCCGTCTTCGGCTTGCAGCCGCGGGCCATGGAACAGTACGCCCACGCCCTCGACCCACCGCTCACGGGCGTGGGGCGCGACCACTACTCCGACCTGCCCGACCCGGCCGAGTGGACCCGCGCGGCACGCGGAGCCGATGGCCGCCGCTACCCCTGGGGCGTGCGCTTCGACTGGGGCGCCTGCGCCGCGTACGCCTCCGAGGGGGACCCGCAGCACCTCCCGCGCCCCTACCCGATCGGCGCCTTCGAGCGCGACATCTCGCCCTTCGGCGTGCGCGACCTGGCCGGCTCGGTCGCGGAGTTCGTGCGTCCCTACCGGGTCGGTCGTCACGGCGACTCGGCCGCGCGTGGCGGGTGCTACGCCACCCGTGATGCCAGGGAGGCGCAGGTCGCGAGCTCGCGCGACGCCGACCGCGCCTCGAGCGTGGTCGGCCTGCGCGTCGTGCGACGCCGGATGCCGCCCTGGCTGAGCGAGCCCATCGGGCCGCCCGCCGCCTTCCACGACGACTTCGAACGACCCGACGCCGGGGTCGTCGGCGGCGGCTGGCACGAGTGGAGCGCGGACCCGCTGACCTCCATCGATCCCGCCCTCGGGGGCGACCTGGTCTGGCTCGAATCCGGACGGCTGGTCTGCACCGGCGAGCGGGGTCAGTTCTCGGCGACCGGACGCGCCGTGCGGCGCGTCAGCCCTGGCAACGACTTCTTGCTGCGCGTCATCCTCTCCTACGATTCTCCCGATCCGGACGGGCCGCGCTCGCCCCAGATCGCCCTGCTCTCCGGGCTCGGCACGGGCAGCCAGGGCCTCAGCCTGGGAGTCCACCCCTCGGGGACGGTGAACCTGGGCGCTCCCGACCTCACCCTCACGGGCCAGATCGAGGGCTTCGAGCTGCGTCGCTGGTACATCTTCGAGCTGATCCAGCGTGGAACCGAGGTCGAGGGCCGCATCTGGCCCCGGGACACCCCGCGCCCTGCCGAACCGGTCGTCTTCGGCCAGCTGGCGTCGGCCCCAGCGCCCTACGCCCTGCTGCAGGTGGTCGGTTGCAACTTCGTTGCGGGCCGCGTCGAGGTGGACGAGCTGAGCCTGGAGCTCCTGGATTAGGGCTGGAAGGGCGCGCGCAAGCCGGCCTCGAAGTTTCCCCCAGGTTCTCGTCCGGATGGGGAGCCGCCGCGGGTGGACAGGGTGTCATGTCACCCGCCGAACGCCCGTCGGCCCTGGTTCACCAGATTCAGTAGGGGACGCGCAGATCCTGCCAAGCGGCGACACGCCTTTCTGCGCGTCCGAGAGAGAGTCCCGGCTGTCGCCAACGCGCCCCCGTGTCTCGACCACTCCCTCAGTGGTCGTGCGTGGGGGCGCACCTCCTTCCCGGCCCTGCCGGCTTCGTCGCCGCCCTGGCGGATCAGTCGAAGGAGCCGCGCTCGATCCCGATGCGCGTCAGCTCCGGCTCGAGCAGGCGGTACACGGCCTCCGCGTAGCGCCGGATCTCGTACTGCGCGTCGGCCTTGAGGCGCTGGTCGAGGAAGTGCATGACGGCCTGCAGCGAGACCGTCCAGTAGGCCTGGGTGTAGAGGTTCTGGGGCAGGGCCATGCGCGCGATCTCCTTGGCCACGCCGCGCTGGATGCGCGCCTCGTAGTTCCGGAACGCCTGCTCGCACTCGGCGAGCATGGCGGCGCGCTCGCCGGCGTGGTCGAAGTCGGCCGCCAGATCGACGGAAGCCTGCTTGTTCCCGTGGGGCGGGTTGGCGCGCAGGGTGAGCGGTACGTAGAACTCCGGCGTCCACTTCACGTAGCGCCCGCTGACCTCGTTCCACGAGCAGCCCTTGTCCGTGTCGAACAGGATGTCGAAGACCTCGAGCGAGACCGTCTCGCCCTCGACCTCGTAGGTGCGCCAGCCGCTGCCTACCTGATACTTGAAGGCCTGGCGGAAGACGAACAGCGGCGCCTTCCAGTGGAAGGTGAAGAAGCTGTGCCGGTAGGGCGACGTGTGGCCGTGCTCCCACAGGAAGCGGCACAGCTTGCCGTCCTTCTCGTCGAACTTGTCCTTCTGCTTCTCGTAGGAGATGCGCGCGCTGTTGACCACCTTGAGCGCGGGGTCCATCTCCATCCGGTCGACGAGCGCGACGAAGCCCAGGCCGTCGTCCAGGGTCTCGATCCCTCCCTCAGGCACTTGCATTTCAATCACGCTCATCGTCGTTCTCCGGCAGCTCGATCGGGTGTCCCGGGAGCGTAGGGCGCGCGGGCCGACCTGGCCAGCATCGACGCGCTCCCGGGCCCGGGAGCGGGCCGCGATCCGGGCTGCTAACCGGGCTGCGAACCGGGCGGAGGACGGGGCCGCCCTCAGCGCAACGCCCGCTCGAGGCGCTCCTGGGCGGCCTGGGCCGCCGTGTCCCGCCGCGCGCTGCGGGCCGCGCGAGACGCGTAGTGGCGCGCCAGGGCGGGGTTCCCGGCGGCCAGGGCGCCGCGGGCCAGGGCCTGGTCGCGCCCCGCGACGAGGCGCGCGAAGGGATCGCTGCCGCGCCGCGGGTCGAGGGGGCCCAGGGCGCGTTCGAGGGCCTCGGACGCGCCGCCCTGGGCCGCGAGCCCGCGCACCAGCCCAGCACAGGCCCAGGCCAGGGTATCCCAGGCGCCGACCGCGGCGGCGCGCCGCGCCAGGGCCAGGCGCGCCTCGACCAGCAGCTCGCTGGGCGCCCCGCGTGCCCCCAGCTCGGCCCGCGCCCCGGGCTCTCCGGCCAGGGCCGCATGGGCCGCCGCGAAGAGCCGCAGCACCAGCCGGTGCGGGTCCGGGGCCGGATCCGCGGCCGGATCCGCGGCCGCGTCCGGCTCGGCGCGCTCGGCGTGCCGCGCAACCTCGAGCAGGAAGCGCCCGTCGAGGCCTGTCCAGGCCCCGACCGCGGGATCTTCTTCTATAGGAAAGAGCGCGCCCAGCTCGCCCCGCGCCGCCAGGGCCGCGCAGGCCTCCAGCTCCGCGCGCCAGCGGAACTGGACCGCAGCCAGGCGCTCGCCGCGGAA
>JAJFFA010000316.1 GCA_021776885.1 Planctomycetota bacterium | reverse complement strand
CACCTGGCTCGAGCAGGAGAGCTGCCCGCGGTCGTGGCTGACCGACATGACCTGCATCGGCTCGCTGGGCGGCGTGCCGTCCACCACCACCTGCACCGAGTCCGTCTCGTCGGACGCGTTGTCCGAGAACGAGTCGACCGTGAAGGTCTTCGTACCCTCGGACGCCCACGAGACCTCCCAGCGCGCACTGCGCAGGCTGCTGTGTCCCACGTTGCCCAGGGTCAGGCCGTGGCCACCCTGCTCGTTCCCCATCACGTTGGCGGCGACGCCGTCCCAGTGGATGTTGTCCGCATCGTGCAGCGTGCCGTTGAACGTGGTGTCCAGGAACACGGAGCTGGCGATGAAGGCCGGGTTCGCGACGCTCGCGCTGATGTCCACGTGCTGACCGGGCTGGGCGTAGCCGGCGCTGGCCGACACGTTCAGGACAGTATCCGGGGTCGTGTCGCCGTAGCTGACGATGGCGCAGATGCCGACGCGCACGGTGCTGGTGGTGCTGAAGGGCACGACCTTGATGCGGTGCTCGACGGCCTGGGGGTTGTTGACCATGCGCACCTCGGTGTTGTCGACGCGGCTGCGCTGGGCGCTGTACTCACCGCTGGCCCCCGCCGTGAACGGCGCGCGGTCGATGTAGAGGTCCAGGTCGTTGACCAGGGCCTCGCTGGCCCCGGCGGAGGCCGCCTCTTCGTGGTAGTTCATCACGACCGTCAGGCGCGTGGCCCCGGCGCTGACCGGGATGTCGACCTCGACGCTCGAGCCCGAGCCCAGGTTGTAGCTCCAGAAGTAGAAGCCTTGCTGCGTGTTCGCCCCCGACGCGCGGTAGGCGTCGACGCGGCCGGTGCCGTACTGGGAGAGGTGCGTGGCGTCGCCGCCGGGCGAGTCCAGCGTGCGGTTGTCCTTCGACAGGGCCGAAGCCATCAGCACGGCGGAGGTGACGTGGGGACGGTAGCGCAGGAAGCCGAAGCGGTCGACGAGCTGCGCCGCAACGCCCGAGACGTGGGGCGCGGCCATGCTGGTTCCGGAGCCGTCGGAGTAGCCGTTCTGGGTCGAGGAGTCGACCGAAAGGATCTCACGACCCGGGGCGACGACGTTGGGCTTCCAGCGACCGTCGGCGGTCGGGCCGCGGCTGGAGGAGGACCAGGTGTTGCCGGGCAGGCCCACGCTGGGCGAGTCGTAGTCCACCACGTTGCCCACCGTCAGCACGTTCTTGGCCGCGGCCTGCAGGCGCAGGCTGTCGGCCCCGGGCCCCTCGTTGCCCGCCGCGAAGACGTGCAGCTGACCGTGGTCGAAGGTGCTGTCATCGAAGGCGCGGGCCGTGAACTCGGTCCCGAAGAAGCCGCCGCCGGGCACGCCGTAGGAGTGGTTGACCACGTGCGGAATGGGCGTGTCCTGGGGGAAGGGGGTGGTCAGGCGGTCGAGCACGTTGGTCGTGCCGGCGTAGCCCGAGTTGCCCTGGTCGTCGAAGATGCGCAGGGTGCAGAAGGCGCGGTTCTGGCTCGCGCCCACGCCCGGCACGACGCCGCGCCGCGAGAGGTCACCGCCGCCGTCGCCGACGAAGGTGCCGGCCACGTGGCTGCCGTGGCCGTAGACGTCGTCGAAGGAGCTCTGGCCAGGAACCCAGGTCCAGCCCCAGCTGAACATGTGGTTGAGCCCGAAGTGGCTGGTCTCGACCCCGGAGTCGACCACCGCCACGACGACCTCGCCGCTGGTGCCCCCGTCGAAGAAGGTGCGGCCGCGGTCGGCGTTGATCATGGTCATCGACTCGCCGTGGGCCAGCTCGTCGCGCCACTCGGGCTCGATGAACTGCACGTGGTCGAGGGCGGCGAGGGCGGAGAGCTCGGCGGCGGGGATGCGCGCGTGGAACACGCGCACGGCGTCCTCGTACTGGCCGACCTCGGCGCCGGCGGCCTCGAGGCCCGCCTGCTGCCAGCCGTTGCTGCGCCAGCGGCGCGGGGAGCTCTCATCGGGCTCGAGCAGCACGGGCAGCAGGGCGCCCGGGGCCGCGCCGGCGCCCAGGCCGTCGATGACGGCCGTGGAGGCGTCGGAGAGATCCGACTCGAAGACGCTGACGGCCACGGCCAGGTCGCCGGCGGCGAAGGCCGGGTTCGCCGCCTGGGCGGCCAGCTTCGGGTGCAGCTTCTGCCACGGCTTGGCCTCGCCGACCCAGCGCACGAAGGGCAGCTCGGCGACGGCCGCGAGGGCGTCGGCCGGCAGGGCGACCTTCAGGTTGTAGCCGGGGTGGAAGCCCAGGATGCGGGCGCCCAGGGCCTCGAGGCGCGCGCGACGCTCGTCGGTGATGCGCTTCTGGAACATCACGAAGGCGTAGAGCTCGCTCGGGCGGCCGTCCGCGGGGAGCGCCAGGCGCTCTGCCGCGCGCGCCGCCAGGGCAGGATCGATGCGCTCGCCGTTCGCGGGCACGTAGCGCCCGGCGGCGAAACCGAGGTAGAGGCGGTCGCCGGCGGCGACACCGAGCTCCGTGTCACCCTCGTCGCCGATGCGCACCTCGGGGGCGGCAGCCGCGGGGACCTCGTCCCCGAACTCGAAGGGGACGACCCGCACCGGGCCGTCGATCTGGGTCTCGTGGGGAGAAGTCTCCTGGGCTACGGCGCCGGCGCCGGAGAGCAGGAGCGCGGCAAAGGCCGCGGGGGTGAGCGTTCGGGATAGGATCATGGTTCGTTCTGTTCCAGGCGAGGAAGAGCCCCAGGGGGCGCGCTGCCGAGAGAGCCGGGCCGGCGGGGGGCGCCACGGGCCGCCTAAGCCCGGGTGCGCCCTTCCATGGGCATGGAGTCGGGGGCGTTACAAAGCGCCTCGAAAAAAGCCGCCCCCCTGCCCTGGACCCCCCGCGGCCCCCGAAACTGCTACCTTCGAGCCATGCCGGCCAGCGACGAGCCCACGCCGTCTCCGGACGTCGCCGCCCTCTCCGAAGCCGCCGCCCAGGGGGACCGCGCCGCGGTCGACGCCCTGCTGGAGCGCTACATCCCGGAGCTGCGCGCCTTCGTCCGCCTGCGGGCGGGCAAGGTGGTGCGCGCCCGCGAGTCGACCTCGGACGTGGTCCAGTCGGTCTGCCGCGACGTGCTCGAGAACATGGAGCGCTTCCGCCACCCGACCGAAGGCGCCTTCAAGAACTGGCTGTTCACCACGGCCATGCGCAAGCTCTCGGGCCGCCGCGATTTCCA
>JAJFFA010000315.1 GCA_021776885.1 Planctomycetota bacterium | reverse complement strand
CCCCCGCTCCGGCCCCAGCTCCGGCCCCTGCTCCGGCCCCCGCGGCCGATCCTCGAGCCCTGGCCAGCCTGAGCCGCATCTTCCAGGCCCAGGCGCCGTCGCCCGACGCCGCCGCCGCGCTTCTCGCGGAACAGGCCGCGTTCGAGCTGGCGGACGCCCACGCCGCCCATGAGCAAGCCCTGGCGCAGAGCGACATGCAAGCCGCGCACGCGCTCGCGGAAGCCGCCGCCCAGGTCGTCGAAGCCCGGGCCCAAGGCGATCTCGAGGCTGCCCACGAGCACGCCAAGGCCCTCGCCGAGCACGAGCGCGCCCTCGCCGAGCATGACGCCCAGCTCGAGCTGCATGACCAGGCGATGGCCCAGCACCACGAGGCTCTGGCGCAGCACAACCATGCCCTGGCTGAACTGGAACAGCTCGAGGCCCTGGCCGCTGCGGGCGGAGCCAAGCAGGACGCCCATGAGCTGCACCAGCAGGCCGATCGGCTGCGTGAGCGCCTGGCGCGCGTGCGCAACATCGACAGGGACAAGCTGCGCGAGCAGGCCGCGCGTCTGCGCGAAGAGGCGCAACGCGTGCGTGAGCATCACGTGGACGAGCGCGAGCATGCCGACGAGCTGCGTGAGCGCGTCGTCGAGCGCCTGCGTGAGGCCCACGGGGACGAGCACGAACACGCCGGCGAGCTGCGCGAGCGCATCGTCGAGCGCCTGCGCGAGCATCACGGGGATGAGCACGGGGAGCCCGGCGAGCTGCGCGGACGCGTCGTCGACCGCCTGCGCGAGCGCGGTGACGGGGGCGACCTGCGCACTTTGATCGAAGAGGCCCGCGAGCGGGCCGGCGACGCGGGCGAGGCCCGGCGCGACGCCATCGCGCGCCTGATGCCGCGCCGCGAGCTGTTCGAGAACCGCACGCGTGAGCTGGCCGAGAGCTACGCCGCGCGCGGTGGTGAGCGCGAGGAGCTGATCCAGAAGCTCAAGGAGCTCGAGGAGCGGCTGTCGAAGCTGCAGGGTGAGAAGGAAGACGCCGTGCGTCGCTTCACCGTGCGCACCCCCTCGGCTGCACGAACCCCGGCACCCGCGCGGATCTGGACTGCGCCTCGCGCGCCGCAGCCGCCGCGCGCCCCGCAGCCGCCCCATGCCCCGCATGCTCCCCACGCCCCGCAGCCGCCGCATGCTCCCCATGCCCCGGAGCCGCCCCACGCCCCGGATTTCTTCGTTGCCCCCAAGCCCCACTTCGAGGGACGCCTTCACGTCGCGCCCCGTGTGCGCTCCTCCGGCGGCAGCGACGCCTGCCCCGGCGTGCCGGTGCACTGCCCCGGGTGCGGCGGCCACGCTGCGGCGACTCCGAGCGCCCCGAGCGTGCTGCGCTTCGACTCGAAGAGCCACGACGACGACAGTCCCTACACCGTGTTCGAGCTCGACGGGGACGACGACGGCCAGCGCGAGGTCTTCGAGCTGCGCGGCTTGCCCCAAAGCAAGCTGAGGTTCAAGGGTCTCGGCGACGTGAAGCTGCAGGGCCTCGCCGACCTGGATCTCGGAGACGTGAAGCTCGAGCTCAAGGGCCTCGAGAACATTGGGCACCTGCGCGGTCTGCTCCTCGAGGGTCCCGAAGGCCTGCACCTCGACCTCGACAACCCGCACGAGCTGAACCTGGACATCGATCTGGGCGACATGGGCGACCTGCACAACATCGAGATCGATGGCAAGCGCCTCAAGGTGTCGGGCGAGGACGTGATCTGGATCGACGACGACGGCGAAGTGCACGAGATCGAGTGCGACGAGGACGGCGGCAACGTCTTCTTCCTGCGCAAGGGTAAGGACGGTGCGCACACCTACTCCTTCGACAACGCCTCCGGCGGCACGATCTTCATGCACGACGGCGAGCACGAAGGCGACCTCTTCGAGCTGGAGTTCGACGAGGACGGGGACGGCGTCTACCGCATCGAGTTCGACAGCGATGACGAGGACGACGGCGAAGACGACGAGGACTCGGACGGGTCGCGCAGGAGCTACTTCTTCTCGAACGGCGACGCCTACGCCCGCGCCATCGAGAGCTACGAGGCCGCCTTGGAGCCGAACGTGTTCGAGGCCCTCGAAGAGTCCTACCTGCCGCTCCTGTTCGAGGCCGAGGGCGCCGAGCCGGCCGACCTGTTCGAGTTCATCGAAGAGGTCCCCGAGTGCGAGGAGGAGCCGACCGAGCTCTTCTTCGAGGAAGCCCCCGTGTCCGAAGACGTCTGGCACACGGGCACCCTGGCCTCGTTCTTCCAGCCCGAGCCGAGCGCGGCAGGCGTTGCGGCCAGCGACGAAGACGCGCTGAACGAGCTGCTCGACCTGGTGCGCAGCATGCGCGACGAGATCCGCGACCTGTCCGGCGAGGTGCGCGCCCTGCGCACCGACGTCGTGGCCCAGCCGCGGCGCTCCCAGCTGCGCTAGAAGCGCCGTGCCGCTCCCCGACCCAGCGGGTCGGGAGACGTCCTCGCGAGGCCCCGTCGGCAGCTGCCGACGGGGCCTCCTTCGTTTCGCTATCCTGAGCGGCGGCTGCCTGCCCTCCGCCCCTTCGATATCGCCCCCCGATGACGACCTTGACCCAGCCCCAGACTCCGACCCTCGAGGACTTCCGCCCGCACTTCAGCCGCTGGAAGCAGATCGGGGACATGATCGATCAGTGCATCGACCTGACCCTGAACGTGCGCCAGAGCGGCCACCCCGGTGGGTCACGCTCGAAGGTCCCGATGATGGTGGCCGCGACCCTCGGCGCGGGCATGCGCTGGGACCTGCGCCACCCCGAGCACCCCTTCGGGGACCGCTTCGTGCTGATCGCCGGGCACTGCAACCCGGGCACCTACGCGATGCTCGCGGTCTACAACGAGGCCCTGCGCATCATGCACGAACGCACGGGCGACGCGCGCTACCTGGTGCCCCTGGCCGAGGAGCGCCAGCTGGTCTGGGAAGACCTCCTGTTCCTGCGCCACAACAAGCAGCTCCCGGGGCACGCCGAGATGGAGGGCAAGACGCTCTTCTTCAAGTTCAACACCGGTCCCTCGGGGCACGGCGCCCCCGCCGCCCTGGGCGAGGCGATGGCCCAGAAGCACGCCGGCTCGGGGGGCAAGGTCTTCGCGATGGAGGGCGAGGGCGGGCACAGCGCCGGCGCCCACCACGAGGTGAAGAACTCGGCCTTCGGGCTGGGGCTCGACAACCTCATCTACCTGATGGACTGGAACGATCACGGCATCGACTCCTTCGCCAACTCGGAAGTCTGCGCGGGCACGCCCCAGGAGTGGTTCGAGCCCTACGGCTGGCGCGTGGCCGGGGTCGAGAACGGCGAGGACTACGAGGCGCTGACCCGCGCGCTGCTCGAGATCGTGCACCCCGCGGACACCGAGAACCGGCCGGGCTGCGTCTGGTTCAAGACGCGCAAGGGGCGCGGCTATCACGTCTACGACGCCGCCTCCCACGGCAAGGCGCACGCGCGCAACTCCGAGCTCTTCTGGAAGTGTCGCGGCGAATTCCAGGACGCCTACGGCGTGCAGTTCGAGGACTTCGGCAAGACCGAGGACACGGGCGAGGACGGTTGCCGCGAGCAGACCCGCAGCTGGTTCAAGACGGTGTTCGAGGTGCTGCGCAAGGAGGAAGGCCTGGCCGAGTACCTCGCCAAGCGCCTGGTCGAGCTGGGCGAGTCCCTGCCCGCGAGCGCGGACGACGTCCCGGGCTTCAAGCTGAGCTCGACGGACAACCTGTGCCAGGACCGCTCCTGGCTGGCCCTCGACAAGCTGCCCGAGGACCTCTTCCTGCCCGCCGGCTCGAAGGCGGCCAACAAGGACGGCTTCAAGAAGTTCGGTGCCTGGGTCAACGGCGTGGCCCGCGAGCGCATGGGGCGCCCCCTGGTCCTGGCCTGCTCGGCAGACCTGGCCGACTCGACCTCGATCTCCGGCTTCGCCGCCGGCTACGACGGGAAGGACGGGTTCGGCTGGTACGAGCGCACGAAGAACCCGGGCGGTGCCCTGCTGCCGCAGCAGATCACGGAGTTCACCAACTCCGGCCTGGTCTGTGGCCTGGCCAGCGTCAACTTCGCCCAGAAGCCCGAGGAAGAGTTCAAGGGGTACTGGGGGGCCTGCTCGACCTACGGCTCGTTCTCGTACCTCAAGTACGGGCTCATGCGCCTGTTCTCGCAGCTGGCCCAGGACTGCGAGCTGAAGGTCGGCAAGGTCATCTGGGTCGCGGGACACTCGGGACCGGAGACGGCCGAGGACAGCCGCACGCACTTCGGCATCTTCTCGCCGGTGGTCACCCAGCTCTTCCCCGAGGGGCACGTGATCAACCTGCGGCCCTGGGAGCACAACGAGGTCGCGCCCTGCCTGGCCGCCGCTCTGGCCACCGACGCGCCGATCATCGCCCTGCACCTGACGCGGCCCAACGTCACCCTGCCCGACCGCGCGGCCCTGGGCATGCCCAGCCACATGGCCGCGGCCAAGGGCGCCTACGTGCTGCACGAGTACGATCCGGCACGCCCCAAGGAGGGCACGGTGATCATCGAGGGCACGAGCACCATGGACTCGGTCGTCCAGCTCCTGCCGCAGTTCCTGGACGGCAGCGCGCCGAACCTGAAACTGGTCGCCGCGATCTCCTACGAGCTGTTCCAGCTGCAGCCCAAGGACTACCGCGATCAGGTGCTGCACAAGTCCGATTGGCTCGACTCGACAGTGATCTCGAACGGGTCGCGCATCGGCATGCACCCGTGGCTCTCCTCGAAGGTCGCCGAGCAGTACGCGATGACCTCCGACTGGGACAACCGCTGGCGCACGGGCGGTAGCGTCGACGAGGTCAAGCGCGAGGCCCACATCGACCCCGACAGTCTGATGCAGGGCA